>JAGASJ010000012.1 GCA_017621795.1 Oscillospiraceae bacterium
GCTGGACATTATGATGCCGGGAGATGACGGCATTACCATACTGAAAAAGCTGAGAGGAAATCCCACTACAAAGGATATCCCAATCATCATGGCAACTGCCAAGGGTACCGAAATGGATATGATTACCGGTTTGGATACCGGCGCAGATGACTATCTGGTCAAGCCCTTTGGTATTATGACCTTGGTTTCCAAAATCAAGGCTGTGCTGCGAAGATGCGGCAAACAGGATGATGGAAATCTCCTTTCCGCTCACGGTATTACCATGGATGTAGAAAACCACGAAGTCCGTGTATTCGACGAGGATTTGGAACTGACGAAAAAGGAATTTGCCATCTTGCGGCTCTTCCTGCAAAATCCCGGAAAGGTTTTTAATCGGGAAACCCTGATGCATGAGGTATGGGGTGAGGAATTCATCGGAGAAAGCCGTACCGTGGATATGCACATCAAGACCCTGCGCCAAAAGCTGGGGGATGCCGCCGGCTGCATTAAGACAGTGGTGGGCATTGGCTACCGGATGGAGGTGGTCGGATGACCAAACGAATCTTTCGTTCCATTGTCATCGTGGCGACCCTGGTGCTGTTTGTCTGCTTCGGTGTTACGCTGGGTGTCCTTTACAGCCACTATTCTGACCTGCAGTGGCAGCAGCTGGGTAACGAGCTGACCATTGCCCAGAATGGCTTGGAGCAATACGGTGAGGATTATCTGGATGCACTGTCTAAGGGAAATTTCCGGTTCACCTGGATCGAGAAATCCGGTACTGTACTCCATGATACCCAGACTTCCTACGAGACCATGGATAACCACGCAGACCGGGAAGAGATCAAGGAAGCCTTTGCCTACGGCACCGGCGAGAGCCAGCGTTATTCCAACACCTTGACTACCAAAATGCTGTACAAGGCGGTAAAGCTCCAGGACGGGTCTGTTCTGAGAATTTCCGCAGCACAAGATTCTGTATTTGCACTGCTCTTGGAGATCCTGCTGCCTCTGATTTTGATCTATGTCATTGCTGTTGCAGCTTCTTTGATGCTCGCGCGGAGAATGGCCAAGCGGATCGTCAATCCCCTCAATGACCTGGATCTGGACAATCCTTTGTCCTGCAATACATACGATGAGATCTCGCCGCTTCTGCACCGCATCGAAAAGCAGAACAAGCAGATCAGCTCTCAGGTTGCTCTTCTGAAGGAGAAGACTGACCAGTTTGAGCAGACCACCTCTTCCATGAGCGAAGGTCTTGTCTTGCTGGATAGCGAAGGCAAGATCCTGAGCATCAACCCGGCAGCTGCCAGACTGTTTGAAACCAGCAAGGCCTGTGTAGGATTGGACTTCCTGGTGGTAGACAGAAGCCAGGCAATGTCCAAGGGTGTCAAGCAGGCTCTTTCAAAAGAACACTGCGATTTCCGCATCACAAAGCACGGTTCTGAGTATCAGATCGGAATCAGCCCCATCGTATCCGGAAATCGGCTTTTGGGTGCTGTGGTACTGGCCTTTGATGTAACCGAGCAGGTCAACGCCCAGAGAAACCGGCAGGAATTCACCGCCAATGTGTCTCATGAGCTGAAAACTCCTTTGCAGTCCATTCTCAACAGCGCCCAGCTTCTGCAGTCCGGGTTGGTAAAGCCTGAGGATATGCAGAAATTTACCGGTTATATTTGCAGCGAAGCAGAGCGGCTTCTGCAGCTGATCAATGATATTATCCGCCTGTCCCAATTGGATGAAGGAGGGGAGTATCCCAAGGAAAATGTGGAGCTGTATCAGGTTTGCTCCCAGGTCCTGCAGACATTGCTCCCTGCGGCAGATCAGCGAAATATTACAGTGGAACTGCTTGGCGATGAAGTTGTGATCCCCGGCATTCGGCAACTGGCTTATGAACTGATCTATAACCTCTGCGACAATGCTATTCGGTACAACAAAGACAGTGGCAAGGTAACCGTGACCGTGAAGGGGCGCAGCGTCATTGTTCAGGATACTGGCATCGGAATTCCCAAGGAGCACCACGCAAGAATCTTTGAACGGTTCTACCGTGTGGACAAGAGCCATTCCCGGGAAACCGGCGGCACAGGGCTTGGCCTTTCCATTGTCAAACACGCCGCCCAGCAGCTGGGTGCCAAGATTCATTTGGACAGCACATCCGATGTAGGAACGACAATAACTATTTCTTTTTAAAGCAAAGTAATTTTCTCAAAATCTGCCCACAGGCGTGAATGCCTGTGGGCAGATTTTTTTGCAATCATTTCTCAAAGAAACCCTTGCAGCCGTCATTAAACCATGCATCGAAAGAATCTTTCCGTACGTGCAGACTTTTGCCAATGCGCATCACCACAAACGGTTCACCCGTATCGGCGGCTCGGCTTAACAACTCATAGGTATTGGTTCTGCCAAGTTTGAGCATATCCATAACCTCTTTCGCTGTGTATACCCGTTGTTCCATAGGGCAATTCTCCTTTCTTTTAATTTTGTATTTATAATTTAGGTAGACTCAAAATTGAGTTTCAAGAAATCATCATGAATCGCTGACGCATTCACCACAAGATCACACTAACGATTGAGGAGGCGGCTGATCTAAGCAACATCGGTATCAATAGAATCGATGCCATGCTGCGTAAGCCAAACTGCCCGTTTGTATTGTTCGTGGGTAAAAAGAAATTGGTAAAGCGTAAGGAGTTTGAAGAGTATATCAGCAAAAGCCTTTACATCTGATAGCACTTCGCAAAATCTTGCGGAAAAGTTTTCATTATTGTCTTGAGAAAAAGGGCGCACTGTGTTATTATTATAGTGTAGCTGTGTGCTCTTTTTCGCCAAGGCGGAAAGGAGTTCATCTATGGGAAAGAATCTCAAAGGCAAAGAATGTGGTAAGGGTATCTACCAAAGAAAGGATGGTCGATACAGCGCAAGGTATATTGATAAAGCAGCAAAGCGACACAAAAAATATTTCCAAGCACTTCCGGAAGCACGCAACTGGATGGAAGACGCAAAGTACGCGGAAAAGCACGAAGAAGTCTTTATAGCGACCGAAGCCACCGTTGACGAATGGTTTGAATTTTGGATCGAGAATATCGTTGGTGACTTAGCTCCCAACACGATTTGCAATTACCGAGAATGATATATTCGGAATATCCAACCGGTGATTGGAAATATGTATCTGTCCAATGTCAAGCCGATGCACTGTAAAAAGGTGTTCATCCTGATGGATGCCGATTATGCCGGTTCTACCATCCGTCAAACCTACATCACCATGGGGACCATGTTCAAGGCAGCCAAAATGAATGACTTGATCAGAAAGCACCCTATGGACGGCGTTCGCTATACAAAGCCCGTCCGCGCAAAGGATGACATCAAATTCCTGACACGGGACGAGCAACGGATCTTCCTTGAGCAAGCGAAGCGTTCTCATAACTATAACCAGTACGCTCTGATTCTTGAGACCGGTCTTCGGACCGGTGAACTGATCAGCCTGACCTGGGACGCGATCGATTTTGAAAAGCGTACGCTGACCGTTAACAAGACATTGGAGTTTCGGTACAAGAGCCAGATCTGGCGTGCAGGACCGCCTAAGACGCCCCAGAGCTATCGAACCATTCCGTTAACGGACAGGGCCTACGAAATTCTCAAAAGCGTCTGGGAGAGCCGTGAGGGTCGCAAGGAGTCCCCTATTCTATCGGAAGTCTTGGAATATATGGATCGTCGTACAGGACATACATCCAAACTTGTTATGTGTAATCTTGTCTTTATCAACTATCGCACTGGAGCACCGGCGAAAAACAGTTCTTATGATGCCCATCTGTACAAGCTCTGCGACGAAGCAGGGATCGAACGTTTTTGTATGCACGCGCTTCGTCACACCTACGCGACCCGTGCCATTGAAAGTGGTATGCAGCCAAAGGTGCTGCAGAAGTTATTAGGTCATGCAAGTATTAAGACCACAATGGATCGATATGTCCATGTGACAGACGATTCTATGAACTTGGCTGTACAGCAGTTTGAAAGACTGTTTGCATAAAATGGTGTAAAAATGGTATAAAAGCCAACACCCTAAACGAAAAAACCATTGGAAATAAAGGAGATATGAGTATATATGAAATTAGGTATCGTTGGGCTTCCCAATGTGGGCAAGTCTACTCTGTTTAATGCCATTACCAACGCAGGTGTTCCTGCAGACAACTATGCATTTTGCACCATTGACCCCAATGTGGGTGTTGTAAGTGTGCCCGATGAACGGCTGCAGTGGCTGTCTGATTTCCACAATCCCAAGAAGACCACCCCGGCGGTTATTGAATTCGTGGACATTGCAGGTCTTGTAAAGGGCGCTTCCAAGGGTGAAGGTCTGGGCAACAAATTCCTCAGCAACATTCGCACCACCGATGCCATCGTGCACGTTGTGCGCTGCTTTGAGGATTCCAATGTGACCCACGTAGAGGGCAACACCGATCCCCTGCGGGACATTGAGATCATCAACTTAGAGCTGGTTATGGCCGACATCGAAATGGTGGAACGCCGTATCGACAAGGCGCAAAAGGCCGCTAAAGGCGGTGACAAGAAATTCCTGCGGGAAGCAGAGCTTTTCAGCGACCTGCTGAAGCATCTTAACGAAGGCAAGCTGGCACGCACCTTTGACGGTGACGAAGAAGATATGGCGCTGATCGCCACCAGCGATCTGCTTACCCTGAAAAAGACCATTTATGTGGGCAACCTGGCAGAAAGCGAAATCAACGAGCCGGAGCAAAACCGTCATTATATGGCGGTGAAAGCCCTTGCTGACAATGAAGGCAGTCAGCTCATTCCCATCTGCGCAAAATTGGAAGCCGATATTGCAGAGCTGGACGATCCGGACGAGAAGGCCATGTTTATGGAAGAGCTGGGCGTCAACGAATCCGGTCTTGACAAGCTGATTCGCTCCTCTTACGCACTGCTGGGTCTGATCTCCTTCCTGACTGCAGGTTCGGACGAATGCCGTGCCTGGACGATTAAGAAGGGCACAAAGGCGCCTCAGGCCGCCGGCAAGATCCACACCGACTTTGAACGGGGCTTTATCCGTGCTGAGGTCATTGCCTTTGAGGATCTGAAGCAATGCGGCACAATGGCCAGTGCCAAGAGCCTGGGCAAGGTACGCAGTGAAGGCAAAGAATATGTGATGAAGGATGGCGACATCGTCAACTTCCTGTTTAATGTATAAAAAGTATCCCCCTCTGCCGGCAAGCAGAGGGGGAATTATTATACATATCCTGTTTGCCGCAAAATTTCCTTTTTCAGCCGCAGCATTATTTTCTTCTCCAAACGGGAGATATAGGACTGAGAGATCTTCATTTTTTGCGCCACCTCCTTTTGGGTCAGCTCCTGATGCCCCTCCAGTCCATAGCGCATTACAATGATCTCCTTCTCCCGTCCAGGCAGTTCCGCCACCGCACGGCGAAGCAAATACAAATCCACCTCGTCCTCCAACGGGCGCATAATGGTATCCTCATCCGTACCTAAAATATCCGAGAGTAAAAGCTCATTGCCGTCATAATCCATATTGATGGGCTCATCCAGCGACACCTCATTCTTCTGATTGGCGATCTTTCGGATATGCATTAGTATTTCGTTCTCAATACATCGGGATGCATAAGTTGCCAGCTTTATATTCTTATCCCTTCGATATGTATTGATCGCCTTGATCAGTCCAATGGTACCGATGGAAATTAAATCTTCAATATAAACCCCTGTATTCTCAAATCGACGGGCAATAAATACCACCAAGCGTAAATTCCGTTCAATCAGCAGTTTTTTGGCATCCTCACTGCCCTTTTCCAATTCCTCCAGCGCCTGCTGTTCCTGGGCGCCCTTTAAGGGAGCGGGCAACACATCTGTGCCACCGATATAATAGACTGCACATTCCGTACGCCCCAAAAGCATTGCGATCAATTTCTGCCACTTTTTCATACCATTCCTCCAATCAACGCCTGAAACAACCCTTTTTCGTCCAATTTTTCCGATGAAAAAGCCACTAAAAGCCGCTGTTTTCTGCCTCCTACAGTGGCTTTTGGAACTGAAACCGCCAGCATCATTTGTCCGCTGCCGGAAACGGTTTTATAGGGGATCAGCTGCAGTCCCTGGGTATGCCCGATCGTCTCCACAGGTCTGCGCAGCTGCTGTGCGGTCAATCCCAAAAGCCGGCCGGCAATATCCGCATCCGCTACCAAAACGCCTCGACCGGTCATTGGGTCTCTCAGGGTGTTTCCGGTATCCCGCAATGCCACACACCGCACTGTTTTCCCGCCGTAGCACAGCTCTATCGGCACATAGCGTCCTTTATGCTGTCCATAAACCGCGTACAAACACACGCCCATCAGAATGAGCGCCCATAGTGTTTGGGTAAACGCACCGTAATCTCCTGTCAGTGCGTCCATTGCCATACGCAAAAGCGCATAGAAAATCCCCGGACGTACAGCATCCGCGGTCAGGCCAAAGGTCGCAATCCCGGTTAAGGCTACAAATACCGTCCGCCACAGGGAATCGCTCAAAAACCACAGCGACGGTACAAAGCAAAGCATCCCGTACACCGTACCCACCATACTGCCCAACGCACACCGCAGGAATCGGCAAAAACTACCGGACATTCGTGCCGATGCCAGCAACAGCAACAGATTTACCACGTAATCCAGCATCAGCGCCAACGCAATATAAGTTCTCATCCTCGCACCCCTCCCCTTGATGGCTTTAGTATAGAGGCTTGACCGAATAAAATTCGTCGCAAGCATGCCTTGTTTCTGCCCCCCTTTTCGTCTGCTCCCTACGCTCCTTCCACCGCAAAAGATTTGGAAACAAAAATTCCGGCAGCTGATTCACTCAGCTGCCGGATGTATCTGTCGATATGTTTTCTTCTCGGATTATTTGGCGAATATTCTTTTCCGCCTTGTGCCGCGGGGTCATTACCTCGTGGCCGCAGCCTAAGCATTTTAGGCGGAAATCCGCACCGGTGCGTAAAACACGCCACCGTTTTTCGCCGCAGGGATGGGGCTTTTTCATTGCCAGGATATCCCCTAAACGCACATCCATTACCCTTCCCCCTTCACCGCATCCCAATACTGCTTTGCCGCCTGCTCCACCTTGTTGGGACCGTAGGTATAATAACGGGTATCCTTCAGCTCGTCGGGCAGATACTGCTGCTGCACCCAATGATTGGGGTAATCATGGGGATAAAGGTAGCCCTGCTCCCGTTCCATCGTATAGCTGTCGGCGTGGACATTTTGTAAGTGGCGGGGGAAATCACCGCTTTTTCCCTTGCGAATATCCGCAAGCGCCATATCCAGCGCAATATGCCCGGAATTGGATTTTGGCGAGGTCGCCATCAGCACTGCCGCATCACCCAGGGGGATCCGCGCCTCCGGCATACCCAGCATCAGCGCCATATCCACACAGGATTTGACGATGGGCAGAATCATCGGGTAAGCAAGCCCAATATCCTCTGCCGCAATCACCATCAGTCGGCGGCAAGCAGACTGCATCTGCCCCACTTCCAGCAAACGGGCCAAATAATGGCACGCCGCATTCGGGTCAGAGCCGCGGATGGATTTTTGTAACGCCGAAAGCAGATCGTAATGATTGTCGCCGTCGCGATCCGCCCGCATGGCACTTTTTTGGGAGACCGTTTTCGCATCCTCCAAGGTAATGGTGACCACACCATCTACCGGGGGGCAAGCGGAAAACAGCACCTCGACCGCATTCATCGCCTTGCGCAGGTCACCACCGCAGGCACCGGCAATATATTCCAGCGCCCCTTCCTCGGGCCGTGCCTTCAACGCCGTACGCTTTTCCATAAATGCCACAGCCCGCTTGATCGCTTTCAGTGCGGCTTCTGCGGAGATCTGCTTAAATTCAAACACTGTGGAGCGACTTAAAATGGCGTTGAATACATAAAAATACGGATTTTCGGTGGTAGAGGCGATCAGCGTGATCTTGCCGTTTTCAATATGCTCCAAAAGAGATTGCTGCTGCTTTTTATTAAAGGACTGAATTTCGTCCAAATACAGCAAAATCCCGTTGGGTGCCATCAGTGTATCCAGCTGTGCTACGATATTTTTAATATCGGCAGTGGATGCGGTGGTGGCGTTCAGCTGATACAAGGTGCGGTTGGTCTGTTTGGCGATGATCTTGGCAACGGTAGTCTTTCCGGTGCCGCTGGGGCCGTAGAAAATCATATTGGGCACATTCCCGGAATCTACCAAACGGCGCAAAATGCCCTTCTCTCCTAAAATGTGCTCCTGACCGAAAACCTCATCCAAGGTTTCCGGACGAAGAATATCTGCCAATGGCTGATACATCATTGCCCCTCCTTTCGCCGTTTTGCCTATTATAGCACAGATGTTCTTAAATTGCAACGGCGCAGCAATGCTGCGCCGTTTTCGGTAATCAGAAGCTCAGGCCATCCTCGTCTTCGTCGTCCTCATCCTCGTCGTCATCCACGACGAACTCCAGAGTCTCGCCGCAGTTAGGGCAGGTCATAGAGCCGTTTTCCAGTGTCTCCTCGTCGAAGTCGATCACTTCGCCGCAAGCGCACTTTACTTCGTAAATGGTGGTCTCTTCGTCGCCGAAGTCGAAGCCTTCGTCCTCGAAGTCGTCATCATCGAAATAATCCTCGTCGTCATCGTCGCAATCGCAATCACAGTCGCAGTCACAATCGCAGTCGCAATCATCATAGTCGTCCTCGTCCATGATGAAGTCTTCGATGGCGTCCAGATCCTCTTCAATTTCGTCCAGCTCGTCGGAGATGGCGATGGTGGTCTCCTCCACGTCGGTCAGGCGGCGGGTCACATCACCCAGCAAATCCACGATTGCGGAAATCATCTGACCTTCGGGTTTTTCGGTGTCCAGCTTCAGGCCATCCATCAAGCCCTTCAGGTAGGCAGCCTTTTCGGAAATCGTCATATCTTACTCCTTATTTTGCACGACCCAGATATTCACCGGTGGTGGTGTCGATCTGAATCTTCTCGCCTTCGTTGATGAACAGAGGCACCTTCACCTCTGCGCCGGTCTCAACAGTAGCGGGCTTCAGTGTGTTGGTAGCAGTGTTGCCTGCGAAGCCGGGCTCGGTAGCGGTAACGACCAGGTCTACAAAGCGGGGTGCTTCGATGCCGAACACCTTGCCCTTGTAGCTCATAATGGTGCAGGTGTCGTTTTCCTTAACGAAACGGAAGCTGTCGTCCAGAACGTCCTTCTCGATGGGCTCCATCTCGTAGGTCTCGTTGTCCATGAAGTAGTACAGGTCGCCATCGTTGTAGGAATACTCCATCTTGCGTCTTTCGATATATGCGGTGGGGTACTTGTCACTGGGGTTGAAGGTGGTTTCAGTCACGCCGCCGGTGATGACGTTCTTCATCTTTACACGGACGAATGCGGCACCCTTGCCGGGCTTAACGTGCTGGAACTCGATAATCTGCATAACCTTACCGTCCATATCGAAGGTAATGCCATTTCTGAAATCGCTTACGGAAATCATATTTTTATCCTCCTAAGAATATACCTTTTACAAGGTTTGTTTATATGCACAAAGTTCGCGCCAATATTTTAACCGATAAATTCGCAAAAAGCAATAGGAAAAATCGCTTTTTTACAGAAATATCCTGTTTATTCCCGTTATCCTTCCACGATGATGAGGTTTTTGGGACTATGGGTGATGTTTTCACAACCGGATTCGGTGAAAATCACCACATCTTCAATACGAACGCCGAACTTTCCGGGCAGGTAGATCCCCGGCTCTGCGGAGCAGATCATCCCCGCTTCCATGGGTACGGTGCCTGCTACGCTGCATCCGGGGGCTTCGTGCACCTCCATACCCAGGCAGTGACCGTAGCTGTGTCCGAAATAAGGACCGTAACCGGCATCGGTGATCACCTGACGTGCCGCACCGTCCACATCCTTACCCAGCACACCTGCCTTGGATGCTGCGATGCCTGCCTGCTGTGCCTTCAGCACCGTGTCGTATACCTTCTGCATTTCCTCGGTGGCATAGCCCACTGCCACGGTACGGGTCATATCGGCACAATAGCCGTTATACAGCGCGCCAAAGTCCATAGTAATAAAGTCACCGGCTTGGATCTTGCGGTCACCGGGAACACCGTGGGGCATAGAGGAATTGGGACCGGATACCACGATGGGATCGAAGGACATATTGTCTGCGCCGTTTTTGTACAGGCAGTAGATCAGCTCAGCGGCCAATTCCTTTTCGGTCATACCGATCTTGATACGGGGCAAGACCTCTGCAAATGCCTTGTCGGTGATCTCCTGCGCTTTGCGCATAATATCCAGCTCCCAGGGCTCTTTTACAGAACGGAAGCCGTAGATCTTGCTGTTATAAGGCACAAGCTTTGCATTGAGCTTTTCTTCATAGGACCGCAGCTCCCGGACGGTGAGATAATCCTCTTCATAGCCCAAAGTGTGCACACCGAAGTCGGCAATGGCATCATTGAGCCGCTTTGCGAAGGGAAACTCCCGATTGACTTCCAGCACGTGAAAGCCCTGAATGCCGTTTTCTGCAGATTCGATATAGCGGCTGTCGGTAAAGTAGCGGCAGCCCTTCTTTGTGACGATGGCAACACCCTCGGCAATGTCAAACTCCGCACCGTACATACGGCTGTAGCGGCTGGTCAGCAGCAGACCGTCTACCTCATCGGTCAGCACGCTTAAATACTTTTCAATATTTTTCATTTTGTGATCCTCCTGTTTCTGGAAATAAAACGCATCGGCAGCTCCAGTACATAACGGGCCTTCAGGGGCAGGTTGTGGTTATGGATGGGCTGCACCAAAATAGACGTTACCTTACAGCCGTTGCCGCCTAAAGTGTCGGTAAAGATCTGGTCACCCACAATGGCGGCGTTTTTGGGGTCGATGTTATATTTTTGCAGGCACTGCCGTATTCCCTTGGGAAAGGGCTTTTTGGAGTGGGTAATGCAGTCCAGCCCGTTTTCTTTGCAAAATGTGGGTACTCTCTGCTTTTTACTGTTGGATACCACGCAAAGCTGCACCCCGGCATCCTTCAGATCCTTTAGCCACTGCATCACCTCTTGGGTGGGGGTATTGGTGGTGTAGGGCACGATGGTATTGTCAAAATCCATCATTAAAAGCGCAATATTCTGACTTTTCAAAAAGGCGGGCGTGATCTCCAAAACCGTCTTGGCGCGCCATTTTGGCAATAAGGATAAAGACATATTATTCTTCCTCTTTCATAGCATACATACATAGCAACTATACCACACAAGGGAGCATTTGTCTATGGTTTTTCCCATTTATCTTGCCATGACGGTGGCAGAGCTTTCTGCCGTATCCGACAATCCATACGGCTGCGGAATAATGGCCCAATGTTTTTCTTCTCAGGGCAGTGGGCCGGGGTATCTGCCGGAAGCCGTGCCTGAGGATTTTGTGCTTCTGCTCAACGACCACGTTCCCTTTGACGGACACGATATTTTTCGGATCGGCAGTCACCTTGCGCAGTACTGTCGGCAGAAAAAACCACGGGCAGTGATTTTGGATTTTCAGCGGCCCTTCACACCCAGTCTGCAGGAGCTGACGGTCCATTTAAGCGCCTGCCTGTCTGTGCCGGTGATTCCTCCCCCGGCCTACTGCAACGACGGTCCGGTTTTTCTTCCCCCTGTGCCCACAAACAAGAGCCCCCAAAAGGTTTTAGCCCCCTGGAAGGGGCGGGAGATCTGGCTGGAGATCGCGTTTTTAGGGCAGGAGTTTTCCGTGACTGAAAAAGGGTGCAGCATCACTTCCCTATCCTATCCCCTCAGGGACACGCCGCTTTATGACGGGCAGGCCTTCTGCCACTACCGCATCGAGGAGACAGATGATGCGGTGCTTTTTCGGTTGCACAGGACCCGGGACGATCACACCCTTTTTCTGCAGGAGGCGGCTAAAATGGGTGTTTGCGGCGCAATCGGCCTATTTCAGGAATACAGCTTGTGCCGCGCGCATACATTCAAGTAGACCAATCAAGGAGGCAGGCTATGGAACATATTTACAAGGATATTGCCGCCCGTACACAGGGCAATATTTATATCGGTGTTGTCGGCCCCGTCAGGACCGGTAAATCCACTTTTATCAAGCGGGTCATGGAGGAAATGGTGATCCCCAACATTGACGAGCCATACCGTCGGGAACGGGCAAAGGATGAGCTTCCTCAGAGCGGCTCGGGGAAAACCATTATGACCAGCGAACCAAAATTCATCCCCGAGGAGGCTGTGGAGATCTCCCCGGACGGCACCGCCACAATGCGGGTACGGATGATCGATTCTGTGGGATATATGGTAGATGGGGCTGTGGGTGCTGAGGAGGACGGCGTGCCGCGGATGGTGGCGACGCCCTGGTATGACCACGAAATCCCCATGCCGGAGGCGGCGGAAATCGGCACCCGAAAGGTGATGCAGGAGCACTGCTCCATCGGCCTCGTCATCACCACAGACGGCAGTATTACAGACATCCCCCGCAAGGATTATTTGGATGCGGAAAGGCGCGCCATTACGGATATGAAGGCTACAGGAAAGCCCTTTTTGGTGATCATCAACAGCCGCGATCCCAATTCCGATGAGGCCCTTTCGGTGCAGAAGTATATTCGGGAGCATTTTGATGTGGAGCCTGCCGTTGCAGACTGTCAGGCGCTCAGCAGCGAGGGCATCAATGGGCTTCTGAAGTCCCTTTTGTACGCCTTCCCCATGACACAGCTGCAGGTGCATCTCCCCCGATGGATGGATGCTTTGGAGTGCTCTCACCCCATCAAGGCCTCCCTGTGCGAAGCACTGATCACAAGAGTTCAGCAAATCGAAACCCTGGCACAGGCCGCCCCTACCCTGCAGAAGCTTCGGGAGCTGGAGGATGTTTTAGACTTTTCCATTCAGAACGTGGACCTGGCAACCGGTACTGTTTGCTGCACCATCACCTTCCCGGAAAAGCTGTTTTATGAGATCTTAAGCAAGCGTACCGGTATGGACATTGGCAGTGACGGCGAGCTGATGCAGATTCTGACCCAGCTGGCGCAAATCAAAAAGGAATACGATAAGATCTCCGATGCGATGGCACAGGTGCAGGCTACCGGCTATGGCGTTGTGATGCCCACTGCCCAGGAAATGAAGCTGGAAAAGCCGGAATTGGTGCGCAAAAACGGCAGCTTCGGTGTGAAATTAAAGGCCGGTGCGCCCTCCATTCACATGATCCGCGTGGATGTGGACACGGAGATCAGCCCCATGGTGGGTGACGAGAAGCAATCCAAGGATTTGGTGGACTTTTTGACCGGTGAAGAGCCTGAAAAGCTTTGGGAGAGCAATATTTTTGGAAAATCGGTGGGCTCTATGATCCAGGAGGGGCTGACCTCCAAGCTGCTGCGCACGCCGGATGAAGTGCGTGGGCGCTTCCGTGGTACGCTTTCAAGAGTGGTCAACGAAGGGGCAAACGGCCTGATCTGTTTGATCTTGTAGCCTGTAACGCAGTACAAAATCTATTTGGGGAGCAAAACCACCGCCTACAAATACAAGAGCCTTTTGGAAGCATAAAAACACATCCACCGGCCTAGGCAGGTGGATGTGTTTTTTACAGTTTGACAGATGGGAAGCGTTTCATATCCGTATGGGGAATGAATTTTGCCGCCTGCATCCGGATGAGAAAGTCCGGGACGGATGCAAACTGCACGCAATAAATGTTTTCTGCCAATTCTTTAGCTTCTTTCAGCTTGGAATGGTCTAAAAGCATGGTCCTTGCGCCGTCCAAAGAGCTGTTTTTCAGAAGCGAAAATTTTTCCCGCGGCAAATCCGGGAATATGCCGATGGTGATGGCAGATTCCAGGTCAGAATGGGCGGGAAACGCACCGGATAAGTATAGGTGGGCAATATCCTCCGTGGTCACCCCTGCCGTTTCCAAAATGCAGTCTACCATGGTATAGGCCGCCGCCTTGGTATCCAGATATTGGTTGATGTCCGTTTGGGAAAAATACAGGGGCACACCGGTGGCAGATTCCTCTGCGGTGGCATATACGGCGGCATACTCATTTTCTTCCTGCAGGAACACGATCCGATGGGATGTGGCAGGCTCCAAAATGCCTGCGATATTGATCCAGCCGTTTTGCCGCATTTGCGCCAGCAGGTCGATGATGCCGCTGCCACAGATGCCCACAGGCTTTTGACTGCCGATGGTGGTAAAGGTCAGATCCTTTCCACAGATCTTGACAGCATCAATGGCACCGGGTGCGGCGCGCATACCGTATTTACTGATGTAGCCCTCTAATGCAGGTCCTGCCGCACCGGCACCGGCGATCATCCAGTCCCGATTGCCGATGACCAGCTCGCCGTTGGTGCCGATATCAAAGAACATATTGGTCTGCTCTTTTTTATGGATATCCAGCACCAAAAGACCGCTGACGATGTCACCGCCCACATAATTGGAGGCAGCGGGAATGATGTATATAAGTCCGTCAAAATCCATCCCCAGCTCCCTGCCCCACAGAAAGCCCGGCGCGGTAGAGACCGGGGCATAGGGAGATGCAAATACCGTCCACCCATCCAGCCCCAGCAGAAAGTGGATCATGGTGGTGTTGCCGGAGAGGATCATAATAGGGCACTTTTCGGCGTGTATGCCTGTGCTGTCTGTCAGCTTTTCAAAAAGCAGACGGAAGGTATCATTGGTGGCTTTCTGCAGGTCTTTTCTGTGGTTGCGGTCTTCCATGGCGTAGGTAATGCGGGTGAGGATATCCGTGCCATGGGCCGTCTGCCCGTTTACGGCGGTTTCCTCCCCAATGACTGCACCGGAATGCAGGTCTACCAGCTGCGCCACAATGGTCGTAGAGCCGTAATCCACTGCAAGGCCGTAGTGGTGGGCTGTGGTGTCGCCGGGCTCTATGTCGGTAACGACCCAGTCGTATTCCCGATGCACCAACGTGACCGTAATGTCAAAGCCTGCGTCACGGCACATCGGATATAATTTCTCAATGACCTTCAGGGGGAAGACGATGTGCTCGTAGCCCAAGGTATTCAGCGCCAATTCAATACGACGATGATCGCTGACAGCCACTTCTTCTGTGGGCATTTTCAAGCTTAAATATTCTTTTTTACTGAAACAGCTCATAAATGCCTCCTCTTGCTTTTGCATAAATGCGGTACAGCAAAAGACTGTACCGCTTTTATTGTGCTGTTTAAAAATCCTTTTAGGTGCTTAAAGCACCAGAGACGGTGCGGTGTAAACTCTTGCCGCCAGCTCCTGATTGAGCATATAAAGACTCTTGGGATCAGAGCCAAACAGCTCCATCTTTGTGATCAGATCGTGGGCGTTGGTTTCCTCTTCGCCTTGCTCCTTCACAAACCAGTCGAGAAACTGCATTGTACGGAAGTCCTTTACCTCGTATGCAGCGGCATAAATCTCGTTAATCAGAGCGGTCACATATTCCTCGTGCTCAAGGCCGGCTTTGAGCACATCCAGATGGCAGGTAAAAACCTTATCCGGCTTCGGGATGGCCTCCAGTGTCACCTTCTGATTTTCATTCTGGAGGTACTGATAAAACAGCATTGCGTGGTCCCGCTCCTCCTGCGCCTGAATCTTATACCAGTTGGCAAAACCGTCCAGCCCGGCATCCTCAAAATAGTTGGAAAAATCCAAATAAAGATAAGCAGAATAAAACTCTTTGTTGATCTGCTGATTTAAAAGCTTATGCACATTTGCCTGCATCATTATTCTCCCTTATTCCAAATATCCATTTTCCGTAAGCCACGGAAATTTTGGTGTTCTTATTATACCATCCATTTGTGAACATTTCAAGAGATTTGACCCGGTTGTTTCAAAATGCGAACATAATGGGAGACTGCGCATCAGGCAATTGGCAAGGGTCTGCCACATCAGCAGAACCACAGCCTACAAATACATTGGACTTTTGGAAGCATAAAAACAGGGAGCCACGTTTGAATTGCCCCAGTTTGTGCTGTCCGCACAAACTGGGGCAGTTCAAACCCGTCCCCTACAAAAAACGGGACGGGAAGCCCGTCCCCTACGCAGAAAACCGCAAAGGATGGGGATGGAGCGATGTTCAGAAAGGTAGAATTTTGAATGCGAAAACAGACCGCATTCTTTCGCGAAAATGGTGCAAAAGGATGCGGTCCGTTTATTATAAGGTGGCTGCCAATGGCTGAAAAAACTGGCAGGATTATTTGTTGTTCTTAGCGGTTTTAATGGAGGCGATTAAAAGAATACGAATTGTACTGCAAGTCTTGTCCAATGCTTTATACATAGGTTGATCAATATATCCTGTTTTTAAAAGCATTTCAAGCCATTTCCCTGTTTCGCTCGCCTCTTTTAAGGCTATTTCAAGTTTAGCAATGAAATCTGCTCGGCTATGACCATATTTACTTTCCGCAATATTAGCGCAAATGCTGGTCGCACTTCTTCCAATTTGATTGGAAATAATTGTTTCGCGCTTGCTGTGCAGTTCTTTTACCAAAGCAAGGATATCCACAGATAGCTGCATAGAAAGTGTTCCAAGCTTATCTTCCTTCATTAAAATCACCTCTGTGCCGATATTAGCATAAATTTGCGTAAAGCGCAACATCGTTTACACCGCAAGGTGTAACATCGTTGATGCGAAGCATTATATCGTTTTTGACAAAGTCAAAACATCGTTTTGTGTCCGCTTTCGCGGAATGATGTTATCCTTCGAATAAATGATGTTGACCGTAAACGTTCAAACGATGTTGTGTCCTTGCGGACACAAACACAAAAAAATTCCAAGTCTTACGACTTGGATTTTTTGGAGCTGCTAGCCAGATTTGAACTGGCGACCTCATCCTTACCAAGGATGCGCTCTACCGACTGAGCTATAGCAGCGTATGCAGTTAAACAGCTTCGCTATTATACCGCACACAGCAGAAATTGTCAAGAGGTTTTTGTTAAAAACAAAAATATTTATTTTTCCCCTTTATCTGCATATTTCTTCCTGATTCCTTGCTTTTTTCATTCATATATGTTATGCTATTTTATATTTTGTAAAGAGGTGACCATTGTGCGTAAAAGCCTGATTATACTGCTTTGCATTTTGCTTGGCCTGCTGGCCGTCGGCTGCAACAGCAAGGGCAGCGATACACCCCAAACCACTGCGATCCCCACGACCGAACCGACCACTATACCTGATACAACACAGGCACCTACGACCCCTCCCGGCACCATTCCTGCCGGCACTACGTTGGCCGGTGTACAGCTGGACGGTATGACCGCCGAGGAAGCTTTGGATGCTGTGAAGGCAGCTATGGAAAGCTACGCCATCCGGGTGTATGCGCTGGATAGCTATGTGGACATTCCTGCCGCTTCCCTTTCTGTAACCTTAAATGAGGAACAGCTTTTTACCTATCTTTCGGCGCTGACAAACGGTGAGGCGCTTCCCGAAGTGCCCCTGGCGCAGTGCAATACCTCCGCTGTGAAGAAGCTCTTGGAAGAAGGCCTCAACCGCTCGCCAAAAAATCCCGTCGTAAAGTACAGCTCCGACAAGAAGCAATTTGTCGTTTCAGATGCTGTTCGTGGGGTCAAAATTGACGCCACCGGTGCAAATACCGCTTTGGAAAACCCCGTTTCTATGCTCCAAAGCACCGCCACCGTACAGGTAAGTGCCACCTACACCTACCCCCAATTCACCCCCGAAGAGCCCGGTATCGTTGCCGCCGCACAGGAGGCAAACAAGTATTTGACCCCCGAAATTACCCTGAAGTTTATGCGCGCCACGGTGAAACTCTCCCCTGCCGAGCTTTCCAAATTTGTAAAGATCGGTGAGGATTACGCCGTCAGTGTGGACGAAGAAGCCATCTCTGAGTATGTACGCAACGCCACCTCCAAATACTCCGGCAAGAGAATGAAGGGACAATTCGTCACCACCTACGGCACCACCCTTTCCGGCTCCCGCTATGAGGTGGATTACTACGGCTCAGACCTGGATTCTGCCGCCCTGAAGGCAGAGCTTATAGACCGTGTAACCAACCTGCGCTCCGGTACATACGCCGCGGTTTATGACGAAGAGGCCGATCCCCTGCCCTTTGGCGGAAATTACGTAGAGATCAATTTGACCAGCCAATGCCTGTGGGTCTACAGAGACGGCGTGGCGGTGACCCAGACGGATATCGTCTCCGGCAGTGTTGCCGCCTTCTGTCACACTGATCCCGGCGTGTTTAAGATCTTCGGAAAGGTGCGCAAATGCTACCTGACCGGTCCTACCTGGAGCAGCTACGTGGAATACTGGGTCCCCTTTAACGGCGGCGAGGGTATTCACGATGCGTCCTGGAGAGAGGATGATGAATTTGGCGGGGAGACTTATCTGTATGGGGGCTCTCACGGCTGTGTCAACATCCCACCTGCAAATATGCCTGCCATCTACGACAATGTGTCCGTCGGTACGGCGGTGATCGTATACGGCGGCTGTTATTCCATCTCGCCTCTGCAACAGGTGATCACCGGAACAGACAGCTACTCCTGCACTACCGCGGACGACCCCTTTAAGCTGGATGTGACCATCAAGTACGATTACGGCGATCCGCTGGTTTACACCTCCTCCAATACCGATGTTGTTACAGTGGACGAAAACGGTAATGTGACCATTGTGGGCGCCGGTGACGCGGAAATTACCGTGCTTTCTCCCAAGTGTGACTTACTTTTGGAGTCCTCCTTCATCGTGACCATCCACGTGGAGGATGCAGAGGATGTGACCGAGCCGGAAACCACCGTACCGGAGACGACTGTGCCGGAAACCACCGTACCGGAGACGACCGTACCGGAGACCACTGTACCGGAGACCACTGTACCGGAGACCACTGTACCGGAGACCACTGTACCGGAGACCACTGTACCGGAGACCACTGTGCCGGAGACGACCGTGCCGGAAACGACCGTGCCGGAAACTTAATGCTGAAGTACAGCAAAAAAGCGGGCAAATGATATCTGCCCCTACGGCGCTGTACATACCAATCATAATTTATAGGGTTGCCTCCCCTGAGGCAACCACAGGTAATACATAAAAACAGTACAAAACCTGCGCAAATCGCATAGGTTTTGTACTGTTTTTGTATCCAGGGCACCCGAGGACGGCAATGTCACTTCGTTAAGCCTTATTGTCATTCCGAGCCAGTGCGCACACTGGCGTGGGAATCTCAAAGTATAGCGTTGTACACTGAGATTGCCACACCAGTGACACGGTCACTGGTTCGCAATGACACAAACTTAATGGCATTGCTCGAGGACGGGTGCCCCTACAGTTTAAGATCAAGAGTTTCGCCTTTGTATGACCGTTTCATTTTTAAATTTGAATTTCGTTTAAAATGCCCAAGTCCCAGCACAGGCGGGACAGCACATACTTATCCCGGATGTCCTTGGTGGCTTGAAAGGTCGGCAGCAGAATATCTGCCTTTAGTCCGATCTCCTCCACGCTGCAGGGCGCACCGATGGTCTTGAGCAGCTTTTCAAGCTCCGCCGCTGCAGGCAGCTCCTCATCCATAATTTGCAAAAGCTCCTGCCAATGGGCCGCAATATGGGCAATGCGGGCGCGGTGCTTAGCAGGGTCGTACTTTTGCTCCTTTTCTTCCAGCAGCAGCATACTTTCCGCACTGCGTCCCAAAAAATCCGTAAGGAATCGTTCATACGCTTTGCGGTCAAAATCAGAAACCTTTTTCTCTGCCAGCGCCACATCAGGCGTGTATTTTTTTACCTGTTCATAAATCCGCAGAGCATACAGTGTACCCAGGGCGCACTGGATGCCATGGGTGGATGCAGGCGTTCCAAATTCCAGCGCCCGCATATCCCACACATGGGAAAAATAGTGCTCTACCCCGGAGGCCGGCCTGGAAAGTCCTGCGTAGTTCATAGCCACACCGCCGATGATCAGCCCTTCAAACACTGCGCGGACCGCCTCTTCCTCCCGATCCAGCAAGCCTTCGGCGTGGTCTACGCACTTTTTCAGCGCCTTGCGAATATACTCCGCCACCGTGGGACAATAATACTCCCCGGTAATCAGATGCGAGATCCGCCACTCGCAAATGCTGACGTATTTGGCCAGCATATCCCCCAATCCGGAGATCAGCATTTGCACCGGTGCTTCCCGAAGCACCTCCAGATCGCCCACGATCACATTGGCGCATCGGCTGGGCACAGAGGTTTTTAAACCGTCCACATCCATCGACGAGGTCGCGGAAGCATAGCCATCCATAGAGGGGGCTGTGGCTACGATGATATAAGGCGTCTTTGTCAGTTTTGCCACCAGTTTGCCGATATCGTTGATCACACCTGAGCCGATGCCGATCACCATATCACAGTCGGCAGTGCAGTGTATTGCCGCACTGCCCAAGGCTTCCTCGTTGGGGTGGATCACCTGCTGAGAAAACACATACAGGCTATAGGCAATACCGTGCGCCTGCAAAACCTTGCAGACCCGCTCCCCTGCCGCCTGATAGGTATTGCGATCTGCGATCAGGTAGGGCTTTTTCGCCCCGTAACGGGTAACCAGTGATGCAATTTTTTCAATCGCTCCTCTCCCGACAATATAGTCATCCAGCAGCGCATCGTGCACTTTACCGCAGGTACAGGTAAATTTTTTCTGAAATTGCCCCATTTTTTTGCCTCCAACGGTTGTAAAACAAATATTTTGTGATATGATTATAGGAGCTTTTGAATCATCCGTCAAGCAAAAATCATTTGGGCAGCTGCCCATCGTGAGGTAATTATGGTAGAGAAAAAAATGTTGCTTGTAATCAATCCCTGCGCGGGAAAAAAGAAAATTCAAGGCAAGCTTACACAAGTTATTGATCGGTTTAACCGTGCCGGCTATTTGGTCACCACCTATATCACCGCCGCCCCCGGAGACGGCCTGGAAGCGGTCGCAAGTCTTGCGAAGGATATGGATCTGGTGGTCTGCTGCGGCGGCGACGGCACGTTTAACGAGACCCTCTCCGGTGTGCTCAAAAGCGGTGCATCCGTTCCTGTGGGCTATATACCTGCAGGCTCCACCAATGATTTCGCGTCCAGCCTGCATTTAAGCAGCGATATTATGGAGGCTGTACAGGACATCATTGACGGCACACCTGTCAAAATGGATGCCGGTGCTTTTAATGACCAATTCTACTCTTATATCGCGTCCTTCGGCGCGTTCACCAGAACCAGCTACGCCACCTCCCAGGCCCTTAAAAACACCTTGGGACACGCCGCCTATCTGCTCAGCGGTATAAAGGAAGTTGCCCACATCAAACCTTATGCGCTAAAGCTTACCCTTCCTGAGGGCGAGATCGTGGAGGGTAACTTCATTTTCGGTGCAATCAGCAATTCCACCAGTGTTGGTGGTATTTTAACCCTGGATGAGAAGCTTGTCAGTCTCAGTGACGGCCAATTTGAGCTGCTTTTGATTCGCAAGCCTAAAAATATGCTCCAGCTGACCGGATGCATCCGTGCCCTGAAAAAGAAAAAATACGACCACCCCCTGATCGTATTTCACAATATTCAAAGCGTCAGTATTGATGCGCCGAAGGATATGTGCTGGACCCTGGACGGAGAAAACGGCGGTGCCCATGAGCATTTACAGGTGCAATGCCTGCATCACGGTATCCAGGTTATCCAAAATCTCAACAAAGAATAAACTGAAAGCCCCTGTGCAGAATTGTTGCACAGGGGCTTTCTATATTAGAGGAGTGATTACCCCCCTGTTTACTTCAGGTAGTCCATACAGACCCAGCCGTTGGAGATCTTACCCCACTGCAGACCGCCTTCTGTTTTGGTCTCGGTCACAGTTACCTTCGCACCTCTGTACAAATAGCCCACTAAGCTATAGGTCGTTCCGGCGCCGCTACGGACGCACAGGCAGCTGCAATCCACCGTTTTGGTGACTGCTGTTGGTGTTTCAGTCTCACCGGGCTTTTCGGCTGTACCGTTGCTGTCCAGCTTTACGTAATCCAAACTGATCCAGCCCTGGGCGATCTTGCCCCAGGTAGTGCCGCCAATTACCTTTTCTTCCAAAATCGTCACCTTGTCCCCGTTGGACAGGAAGCCCACAATGCTGTAGGATGTGCCTGCACCGCTGCGGATCCGCAGATCATCATTACTGATCACAGTGCCGGTAATCTCATCCGGTTCAGGGGAAACAGGAGGTGTATCGTTCTCGGGGGGTGTTACAGGATCATTGGGGACAGAGGGTGCTTCCTCTACCTTTTCAAAGGCCACATAGTCCATACTGATCCAGCCCTTGGAGGTCTTGCCCCAAACGGTGGTATCCACCTTTTTCTCTTCCAAAATGGTGACCTTATCGCCCTTGTAATACCATCCTGCCACGCCGTAGTTGATGCCTGCACCACTGCGGATACGCAGCTCAGAGCAGGTAACTGTGCCTACCTTGGAGGTGCCTTCTTCAGGCTTGGTATCAGGCTTTTCAGCAGGCTTCTCGGGTTCAGGCTCTTCCAAAATGCGAACGTAGCTCATACTGATCCAGCCGTTGGAGATCTTGCCCCAAACCATAGAGCCTACGTTCTTTTGCTCTGTAATGGTCACCTTTGCTCCGGTCACCAAAGTGTCTACCGTGGCGTAGCCTGTACCGGGGCCCTGACGTACACACAGATAGGGATCTGCATTGACATAGCCCTCTATAGCGGCAGGCTTCTCCGGCTCGGTTGTTTCCGGTTCGGTGGTCTCCGGTTCGGTGGTCTCCGGCTCGGTGGTCTCCGGTTCGGTGACTTCCGGTTCTGTTTCCTCCGGTTCAGTCACTTCCGGTTCGGTTACATTGGGATCATCGGGCAGTTCTTCCTTTACGACCTGGTCGTAGTTGGTATACTGCAGCACCATCCAGCCGCCGCTGAACTGACCCCACAGGAAACCGCCGTTTTCTACTACATTATAGATCGTATAGGTCTGACCGTAACGGGCACTGCCCACAATGGCATAATTCGTGCCGGGGCCCTTGCGAAGGTTTACAACATCGCTTTTTAAGGTGATGGTAACCGTTACGCCCTCTTCGTTTGTAACATCGTCACCGCCGCCCAGCTCTGCCCAGTGGGCATAGAGCACCTTGCCGTGGTGCTCCGCAGTCAGCTTTTCCACTTTTGTTCCGCCCACCTGCGCTGTATACCAGCCGGCAAAGGTATAATTGCCGTTGGAAGCCGTTACTGCGGGTATTGCTTCAAAATTGCAATCATAGCCCTGGGCACGATGGCTGATAGAGCCGCCGTTTCCATTGTATGTAACATAGCAGTAGTGATCCGGTTTAGAATGCTCATAGATTCCGTTAAGGTACATATTGGCCTCAGACAGACGACGACGCAAAAGCACATAGTTGACTACGCCGCCTGCATTACACCAACGGGCAAATGCATCGATCAGATCATTGCCGGTCGCGCCGTTTACCACCTTCAGGAAAATATTGCTGGTCGTATCGCTCATCCAGCCGGTGCCCAAGTTATAAGAGAACGAAACCAGGGCATCGAACTGATTCTGATTCAGATTCACATCATACTTTTCGATGAGATTTCTGCGAATCGCATTTTCAGTATTATTAAGGTAGTTGCGCAGAAGAAGCTCTGCTTCGGATTCTGTAATGCCGTGGGTCTTATAATAGTCCACCATATCGGAGGGACAGCGGGTGCCATATCCGACGGTGTACTGACTGTAGTCCCACACAGGATACTTTACAAAGCCTTCCTCGTATTTCAGCAGTTTGATCAGCGCATCGCTGGACTTCAGCTGTGCAGGATCAACCGGCTCTGCCGGCTCTGCAGGTTCTGACGGCTCTTCCGGTTCTGCAGGTTCTGCCGGGGTTTCCGTCTGCGTGCCTTGGGCAGGATCTGCCGCTTCACCCGTAGCAACTACTGTTTGAACATTGGGAAAAACGACACCAAGCAATAGCACAAAAAACAGTGCCAAAGAGATAATCCGTTTCATTTGTGGCTTCTTGCTCCTTTCCATTTATTCCATATTTCTCGGCCATTATAACAGATGGAAACAGAAAATGCAAGCCCCAAAAGCAATTTTATTACACTTTTGTTACTTTTTTCGACAAGAAATTTCGATTTTATTGTTTGTGTTTTTCTTATTTTTGGTCGTTTTTCTAACTTTTTCCATTTTTTAGAGTTTACATAATAACAAATTTGTGACACTTTTGTAAGCAAATTCCGTTGCTTTTTTTCACCGTATATGATAGGATATTTTCACAATTTTGAAGGGAGGCTTCCGCTGATGAAAAAAGCGCTAATCGCAATGAGTGGTGGTGTGGACAGCTCTGTAGCGGCATATATTGCGGTAGAGCAGGGTTATCTCTGCGGCGGCGCAATGATGCACCTGTGGAGCGAAAACGGTGTTTTGGACTGCCGGGACGCCGCATCTGTTGCCAAAAAGCTGAATATCCCTTTTCATATTTTTGAGGCAAAAAACGTTTTTTGCGAAAATGTGATCGAACCCTTTATTTCTGACTACGAAAATGGCCTTACACCCAACCCCTGTATCCGCTGTAACCGCACTATAAAGTTCGGTTTCTTTGCAGATGAGGGAAAAAAATTAGGCTACGACTACACCGTAACCGGGCACTACGCCCGCATTCGTTTTGATGAAGCATCCGGCAGATACCTTTTATACAAGGCATTGGACAGCAGCAAGGACCAAAGCTATTTTTTGGCCTTTATGACACAGCAGCAGCTCGCCTCCACCTTATTCCCCTTGGGAGAGCTTAGCAAAGAGCAGGTGCGGCAAATCGCCGAAGAACAGGGCTTTATTAACGCACACAAGAAGGATTCTCAGGATATTTGCTTTGTGCCTGACGGAGATTATAAGTCTTTTATGGAGCGATACACCGGCAAGCATTACCCCTGCGGAAGCTTTTTGGATATGGACGGCGCCACTGTGGGCACCCATCACGGTGCCGTGGGCTATACCTTAGGGCAGCGCAAAGGGTTAGGTCTTGCACTGGGTGAGCCTGTGTATGTTTGCGGCAAAGATATGCAGGCCAACACGGTCACTGTTGGCAAAGAATCCAATCTTTTTACCTCCACCTTGTACGCCCGCGATTGCGTTTTTATTCCCTTTGAACAGCCGGATGGACCTATGGAGGTTACGGTAAAGGCGCGTTCACGCCACAAAGAGCAGCCTGCCATCCTTTATCCCCCGGAAAACGGGGTAATCAAGGTGGTATTTCAGCAGCCGCAACGGGCCATTACCCCCGGTCAGGCAGTGGTGCTGTATCAGGGTGATCTGGTGATCGGTGCGGGAATCATTGAATAACGGAAGTCCGGAGGAAACATCCTCCGGACTTCTTGCATTATTTATAATTGGGAAAATACTCCCCCACAAAGTCCACCTGCTCTACCTGAAAGGTTTTGCCGTTCAAATAGGAAAGCCCTTCCCCATCGGTGGTGAAGGTAAAGGTCAGCTTATAAGAATACAGTGCTTGGTAATTGCGCCCATAATTCTTATTCAGCTTTCCGTATTTGCCGTCTCCCAACAGCGGGTGACCTGCGTGGGCAAACTGGGCACGGATCTGATGGGTGCGCCCTGTGATCAGCTTGCATTCCACAAGGGACAGCCCCTTTTCCGTTGCCAAAACCTTGTAGTCCGTTTGACAGGACTTGGCGCCTGTTTGCGGCGTGTCGGTAACAAAAACCCGATTCTTTTTGGCATCCTTGAACAGGTAACCCTTCAGGCTTCCCGCTTTTACCTTCGGTACGCCCTCCACGATGGCCAAATACCGCTTGTCCAGCTCCCGATCCTTGATCTTCTGATTCATCACACGCAAAGCCTCCGCCGTCTTTGCCGCAATTACGATACCGCCGGTATTGCGGTCGATGCGGTTGCACAGCGCAGGTGTGAAGGAATGCTCCTCCCGCGGACGCCACTCCCGCTTTTGATACAGATAAGCCTGAATGTGGTCGATCAAGGTTCTGCCGTACTCCGCGCCATCGTGAGGATGCACTGCCAAACCGGGGCGCTTATCCACAAGCAGAATGTTCTCATCCTCATATACAATGTGCAGCTTTGGTACTGCCACTGTCAAAAACCCATTATCCTCCCGGGGTGCTTCAAAAAACTCGTCATTTATATATAATTGTAATACGTCCCCTTTTTGCAAACGGCTGTCCCGTTCCGCGCGCCCCCCGTTGAGCTTGATGCGCTTGATGCGGATATACTTCTGCGCCAGCGACGCGGGAAGCAGTGGGACACTTTTGGCTAAAAAACGGTCCAGCCGCTGACCGGCATCATTTTGACCGATTACAAACTCTTTCATTTTTTACCTACTGTTTCTTCAAAATGGCGGTCGATCTGCTGGGTAAATTCCAAAGCGGGGTTATAGCCCATCTTCCGCTGACGGTTATTCATAGCCGCGACCTCCAAAATCACAGCAAGGTTACGGCCCGGGGTAATGGGAATGGTGTTCATGGGGACCTTTACGCCTAAAATCTCCATATACTGATCTTCCAGACCCAAGCGGTCATAGACCTCCTGATTGTTCCAAGGTACGATATTGACCACCAGGTCAATGTTATTTTCCGAACGAATAGCACTCATACCGTAGAGCTTTGCCACGTTGATAATGCCAATGCCACGCAATTCCACGTAGTTGCGAATCAGGTTCGGTGCAGTACCGACCAAAATATTTTCCGCGATCTTGCGGATATCCACAGCATCGTCGGCGATCAGTCGGTGACCGCGCTTGAGCAGCTCCACAGCGGCTTCACTTTTACCGATGCCGCTTTCACCAATAAGCAGCAAGCCCTCGCCGTAAATCTCCATCAGCACGCCGTGACGGGTGATAGAGGGTGCCAGCGCGATCTTTAAAAAGGCGGTGACCTCCGTAACGATCTGACCGGTGGCGGTATCGGTGCGCAGTATGCTGACATCGTATTTTTTCGCCACTGCCAGGCACTCATCATCCACAGGCAAATTACGGGCCACCAGCATCGCAGGAAATCTTTGGGCAAATATGCGGCTATAGCTTTCGATGCGTTCTTCCGGTGTCAGATTGGCAACATAGCAGGATTCTGCATTACCGATCACCTGCAGACGCAGAGGCTCAAAGTGCTCCATAAAGCCGGCAAGCTGCAGACCGGGACGGGAAATATCCGCAACAGTCAGATGAACACGCTCATAATCCGTCGCCTGATATGCGATCTCCAAATGCAGGTGCTCTACCAGTGTTTTCAGTAAAATACCCTCGTGCTCTGGCATATATGCCACCTCTTTCTTACGATTTTATATGTATTATAGCGGTCAGCGCCCGGAATATCAATAATATTTTCAAAAATCTAAAAAAATCATAAAAAAACACTTGCTTTTTTTCAAATTCTCTGCTATCATATCAAAGCGTCTTGTAAAAGGCGTGATTTAGTGAGCCATCTACGGATAGGAGGTGCAGAGAAATGGCGAAGTGTGATTACTGCGGTAAGGGCGTTACCTTTGGTATTAAGGTTTCCCACTCCCACAGACGTTCCAATCGGACATGGAAGCCCAACGTGAAGCGAGTGAAGGCCATTGTGAACGGTACGCCGTGCCACGTGTATGCCTGTACCAGATGCCTGCGTTCCAACAAGGTCGAACGGGCTGTCTGATTTATCCGCGTCATATTGAAGGAGAGTTGCATTGCAGCTCTCCTTTTATTTTTTATGCACCATATCTTTTCTTTGCCTTTTGGAAAATATGTGGTATAATAAGTTCAATTAAAATGTAGGAGTGTTTGCTTTGAATATCTCTTCTTTCTTTTCCAAATTAAAACCACGGCGGCTGACCTGTAAATCCCGGCAGCAGGAGACGAATTTTGCTCTGATCGCCTTTTTGATCACTTTTTTGGGAATGGGTACCGTGATGCTGGTCAAAGCATCGGTGATGCGAGCGCAGGATCCCAATTTTGTATACTCCACAATGAAATCCGATGCCTATCACCAGTACTTTCCCTTTTTTAAGGCCTACAGAAAAGCCCTTTTAAGCGGTGACAGCCTGCTGTTTTCCTGGAATGTGGGTATGGGGCTGGATTACCTGGGGCTGATCGCCTACTATTTAGGCTCACCGCTGAATCTGCTCAGCGTACTCGTCCCCGAAGGCTGGCTTACCACCTACTTTACTATACTCAACCCCCTGCGTATGGGCTTGGCCGCGATGTTCTTTACCATGTTCCTGAAAAAGGTATTCGGGCACAGCGATTTTACCGCTGCCCTGTTTGGCTGTTTCTATGCCACCTGCGCCTGGATGATGGGCTATCTGTGGAACTCCATGTGGGTGGATACCTTCGCACTTCTGCCTTTGGTAATGATTGGTATGGTCAGTCTGCTCCGGGACAGGAATTTCGCCCTTTACACCGTTTCTCTGTTTTTGTCCGTCTTCATCAATTACTATATCGGTCTGTTTACCTGCATCTTTACACTGCTGGCTTTTATCCTTTATCAGGTATGCCATTTTACGACCTTCAAGCGTTTTTGGGAAGATCTGGGCCTTATGGCGCTTTTCACCATCCTGGCCATCGGTATGACTGCCATTTTGTCCCTGCCCACCCTGGCATCCCTGCAGACCACCTCCTCCAGCAACAACGTCTTCCCCAAAAAATTCGAGCTGAACATCGTGGATAAAGACAATTTCCTCGGCCTTTTGGAGGGTATGAAGCAGGTTGCCACCAATACCTTTTGTATGGTAGAGCCCAATTATGTGGCCACGGAAGGTCTTCCCAATATTTACTGCGGTGTGTTTGCCAACATTTTTATTGTGCTGTTTCTCACCACCAAGGATGTCCATTGGAGAGATCGGATCGGCAGTGTGCTTCTGCTGCTGTTCGTCAACGCCAGCTTCGTGATCCGTCAGCTGGATTATATTTGGCACGGCTTCCACTTCACCAATATGATCCCCTATCGCTTCAGCTTTGTTTACAGCTTCATTATGCTGTATGTGGCCTACCGTGCCTGGCACCTGCGGGACAAGCTGCGCTTTTGGCAGATCCCCGCTGCTGTGGCGTTTACTGTGCTGATGTATTTTGCCTCCAACGCCCACAAGGATGCCGTGGTCGCCTTTAAAAGCATTTCCACGGCGAAGGACTTTAAAATTGACACGATCATTCCCTTTATAAATCTTCTGCTCATCGCCCTTTATTGCACCGCGCTTACACTGTATACCCTGCAATCAAGATCCAAAAATGATCCCCAAAAACACTCTGAAAAAAAGATCCTCCTGCAGCAGCAGAAATTCCAAAAAAGAAAGGCCTTTGCCGCGATCGCTATGACGGTGATCATTGCCGCGGAATTGGCACTGAATTTCATATCCTTCGGCCTGTTTTACGGCCCTACAAACCTGAACGGCTACCCCCGCGGCGGTGACGATGCCGCACTGGTCTTCTCCATGATGAAGGAATTGGAGGATGATAACCTTTTCTACCGCACCGAAGTAACCTCCACCCAAACATTCAACGACGGCGCACTGAATGACTATAACGGTATTACCACCTTCACCAGTTCCGCCAACACCAATATGGCCACCTTTATGAGTGCCTTGGGATACGGCGGCGCCCCCACCTGGAACAGATATGCCTTTAAAAACAGCTCCCCTGTCTGTAATCTGTTTTTCAATCTGAAATATATGGTTGAACGAAACGGAAAAGTGGCAGATAACCCCTACTTTGAGGATATCTACCACTCCGGTGCGGTGCATCTGCTGAAAAACAACTATTATCTGCCGTTGGGATTTATGACCGATGAAGCGCTGTCGAAGGTGGACTTTGCAAACGCCGATACAGGCAATAAATTCGGTTTTCAAAACGATCTGATGTCTGCCGCATTGGGAGAACCAATAGATCCCTGGAATATCCTCACCGGCGAGCACATTGCCATCACCACCTCCGGCGGAGCTACGGAAGCAGGATTAAACTATTCCACCATCTCCTCCTATTTAGGCTATGACTATTTTATGGGCAGTGCTACAGGCGGCACAGCCATTTATGAATTTACCGCCCCCAGTGACGGCCTGTCCTGCCTGTACTTCTACACTTATCCCAACAAGGCCTCCATCACCATCAGCTACAGCTCCGACGGTGAAAACTTCACAACCATCGGCACCGAACGGGAATCTCTGGCTTTTTCCCGTTCCGTATGCGATGTTCAGGCCGGTGACATCATCAAGGTGAGCGTATCCTGCACCGCCAACAAGAAGAATTATTTGCGGATACAGTGCGCCATATTGGACCGGGACAAAATGGATTACGCCTTCAGCCGGCTCAGCCAGTCCACATTGCAGCTGACCACCTTCAAAAACACCTTTATTGAAGGCACTGTAGATTGCAAGCAGGACGGTCTTCTGTATACCTCCATCCCTCAGGCCGGCACCAACTGGCACGTTTATGTAGACGGCAAGGAAGAAGATGTGTCGCTGATCGGCAATGCCATGGTGGGCGTAAAGCTGTCCGAAGGCATACACACGGTCACCTTCCGCTACAAAAACAGCGCCTACGAAACAGGACGCATTATTACACTTCTTTCGCTCCTTGTTTTTGCCGCACTGATCGGACTGCAATACTACTATAACAAAAAACGTCCTCAAGATCAAAAGGACGTCCACCGGATGTAATACGAATATGCAAAAAAGGTAGACAATGGAAACCACCATGTGTCTACCTTTTTTGACTTACGGGGATATAGTCGTTTGACACATTTATGTGCCAAACGGTGTACCAAAGATTGCAATCATAAGGGTGTACAGCAAAGGGATCGAAATAACGCAAAGGGTATGTGAGATCAGCGCCATACTTGCGCCAGTCTCTGCATTTCCTCCGTACGCTTCCGGGAAAATCACGGTGTTTAGTCCAAGGGGTGCCGCAGTGGCAAAGAAACACAGGAAAAGCACATCGTTGCCGATCGAGATATCTAAAACAGAATTGGCAAGGGTCTTCACCCCAAAAAGGAACGCAATGAGTACGGCAGGAATAAAAACAAGACGCAGAATCGTTGCAATGTAGACCTTCTTGTTTTTAAGCATACCAATAAAGTCGAATTTGGCGATCGTAACACCGGCAAGGAGCATTGCAACAGGTCCCATACAAGCCTTCAGGGAATCCAGTGCGGATGTTAGAAACTTCGGAAGATATGCCCCCAGTCCCGACAGCCCCATCGCAATTCCCATAAGCATTGAAATGGTGTTTATGTTAAACAGACGTCTCATAAATGAGCCGTTTTCCTTATTTTGGGGTATTAAAACACCAATGCCCCACGTGTAGATCACCATGAGCAGCGGCAAGCAGAAAAGCTTGTAATAGGCCAGTATCTCCTCGCCAAAGAGGGCAAGCACGATCGGGTCGCCAATGTAACTGCAATTGGCAAAGGTAAGCGCATAGCTGTATACCCCTCGCTCAGCATTTTTTTCCTTGATAAATAAGCCTGAAAGTGGGATCGCAATGGCCATAGAAATGGCTACCGAAATGCCGGCCATGATCATATTGATGCCGTGCGTCGAGAGGGATTCGGCGGTGCAATGCCGAAGCATGGTCATAAAGCTTAACGCCGGACAAAAGATCCAGGTTTCCATTTTTGCCATCGTATTGCCGGCGGACGATGGCAGAATTTTTGTTTTTGACAATACAAAACCGGTGGCAATACAGAAAAAGAGTGTCAGCATCGGTGTGAGCGTTGCAAGAAATGTTGCCATAATATTACCTCTTATAAATTTTTCACGGTTATTATATGCCCGCATTATTGTCCCGTCAAGGATTATGACATTTTTTCAGAAAAAAGTGTAATCATGATTGGGGTATAGCACTTTGCACTGTAATAGCCCAGTTCAGCACAAGACCGAACTGGGCTATTAAAACTATAGCTTTTTAATGTCTGCTTTTATGTGTTGATGAAGCGGGACAGGAAATCCTTGGTCTCCTGCTTTTGGGGATTGCCGAAAATTTCCTCCGGTGTGCCCTGCTCACAAATCACGCCTTCATTCATATAGACAACGCGGTTACTGACCTCCCGTGCAAAGCTCATTTCGTGGGTCACCACCAGCATGGTCATTCCCTCGGTGGCAAGCTGCTTCATAACCGCAAGCACTTCGCCTACCATTTCCGGATCCAACGCAGAGGTAGGTTCGTCAAAAAGCAACACCTCCGGATTCATGGAAAGGGCTCGGGCAATAGCCACACGCTGCTTCTGACCACCGGAAAGCTGACGGGGTCGGGCGTTAATATAGGGCGTCATTCCAACCTTTTCCAGATAGAACATCGCCGTCTCCGCCGCTTCCGCTTTGGAACGCTTAAGCACGTCTGTCTGACCGACAATGCAATTTTGCAAAACGGTCATATTGTTGAACAAATTGAAGTTCTGAAATACCATACCGACCTTTGCCCGATACTTGGGCGCATTGACACCCCGGGAAAGGATATTCTCCTGCCGATAGTATATCTCGCCGGAGGTAGGCATTTCCAACAAATTCAGGCACCGAAGCAGTGTGGACTTCCCGGAGCCGGAGGCGCCGATCACAGAGATCACGTCCCCTGTATGTACCGCAAAGTCGATGTCCTTGAGCACTTCGTGGTTACCGAAGCTCTTGGAGAGATGTTTGATATCAATAATCATATTACTTCCCTCCCTTTTTCAGCTTGCCGGCATATTCCTTGCTTTGCTCATCGTAGTTACTGCCTCTTTTGGGGTGGCTGTAAGTACCGGCTGTCATTGTAAGACTGTCATCCTGCACCAATTCATAGTTTGCATTGCCGTCCAGCTTCCGTTCAACAAAACGAAGCAGGAAGGAAAACAGCAGCGTCAGGGTGAGATAGCCTACCATTTCGATCACGGCAGAGGGGAAATACTTGCTGTTCAGACCCACAATATTCCGATGGGTGGCAAAGAAATCCACAAAGCCGATGACAAACATCACGGAAGTGTCCTTAATGTTGATAATCAAATTGTTACCGATTTGGGGAATGATGTTGCGCAGTACCTGGGGCATAATCACCCGCCGCATAGTTTGCACGTGGGTCATACCGATGGCCTTGGCGCCTTCCGTCTGCCCGGGGTCAATGGAGATGATACCGCCACGCACTGATTCGGCCATATACGCGCCGGTATTGATGGATACGACGATGATCGCCGCAGTCCAAATATCCGCTACGCTGTAGGTAAAACCACAACCGTAGAAGATCAGCACCGCCTGCAGCACCATCGGCGTGCCGCGGAACACTTCCACATAAATGCGGACAATTACCCTGATCGCCTTCAGGATCACGCGCTTGAACACACTGTCGCTTTTAGTGCTGGGTATGGTATTGAGCACACCGCACACAAGGCCGATCACACAGCCGGCAACGGTGGCGACCACCGCCAAGATCAGGGTGTTCATCACGCCCCGCAGGTAGGCTTCGCCGTATACAGACCAAAGCCGACCTACATCGTCAAACAACTTGCTAAAACCGGTCATAAATTCAACTATCCTCTATTAAATCTCGGGCTGAACGGCAATGGCGTCGTTCATCAGGTCGTTGAAGTCCTCAACGGTCATATCCTTCAGGACCTCATCCATCATATCCTTCAGCGCGGTATTGCCCAGCTTGACGGAAATGCCGATGTTGATATCGCCTTCGCTGGCTGCAAAATCGTCATCTGTGCCGCTGAAGTCCAAAATCATCAGGTTGTCATAAGTAGCGCAGGCGCCCATTGCGGTGGGCATATCGGTGCAGATGAAGTCCACACGGCTCTCTGCTACTGCCATCACCATGGCATTGGCTGTTTCTGCAGCGCTGGTCTTGGTTGCGCCGGGGATCTGATCAATAAAATCGTTGTACCATACAGTACCGGTCTGTGCGGTGCAGGTACCGGTGAGGTTGGAAATACCGGTGGCTGCGGCCTGGGGTGTGTCCTTACGGGCTACACACACGATGTTTGCATAGAAATAGGGGCCTGCCATTTCCACTTCTTCCAGACGCTCCTCAGTCATAGACTGACCGGCAATAACTGCATCCAGCTTGCCCTCATCCAGCGCAGGATTCAGACCGTCCCAGCCGATGGCCATTACTTCCAGAGTGACGTCGTAGTACTCTGCGATCTTCTTTGCGATCATTACGTCATAACCGTTGGCGTAGGTGCCGGGGTTGTTGGCAATGGGCACAGCACCGTTGGAATCGTCCATCTGGGTCCAGTTGTAGGGAGCGTATGCACACTCCATACCAACCGTCAGAATGCCGTCTTCCAAACCGGGAACATCCGCATAGGTCTTACCGGATTCGGTCTTGCTTTCACCACAGGCGCACAGACCTACGGCAAGCATCAGGGACAATACAATTGCTACAAACTTCTTCATTTTCTTTTACCTCGCTTTTTTGTTTTTAAAATAAAAAACGGATCGCCTGCAAAGCGATCCAACAGCAGTTACAAAATAATACATCTGCAACAATACTGCTTCGATAGCGCTTCACAAAGTTCTTTGTGACAGTCCGGCAGATATTCTCTGACGACCCAGCACCGCACATCCAGGCATCTGCGGCACTTCGGCGGTATTCCCTTTCCTCTTCTGCAGTTGCCTGACTATACAGAAGGATACTGATGAATCCCGCGCCTCTATCAAGGCGATTAGTTTTTCCATATACTAACACGCATCCGTTTGTCTGTCAACCGATTTTTGTACTTTTTAGCGCATTTTACAGGTTTCTGCCCATTTGACCCCACTTTTTACAGCAAATGACACAATAATCCGAGGACATTTGTACTTCCTTCAAAAACACATCTTTTGGGGTGTGTACATTTTGCACAATTGTGTTGCTTAATTTTTGTATGTTTTCTCATACTATTTGTGCACTTTTACCTTGACGATTAAAAAAACTGTGTTATAATGATCGTAGAGTAGATATTAAAATTATAAAAGGAGACATCATTTATGAATATTCAGTACATTCATCCCGCAGACCAACTGGTTATGTTTATGCATCGTATTTATGATAAAGGTCTGACCACCACCTCCGGTGGCAACCTGTCGATTCTGGATAATGACGGCAACGTGTGGATCACCCCCGCCGGCGTGGATAAGGGCACTCTGACCCGCAACGATATTGTATGTGTAAAGCCTGACGGCACTACCGTCGGCCCCCACAAGCCCTCCTCCGAGCTTCCTTTCCATCAATCTGTTTACAAGATGCGCCCGGACCTAAAGGCCGTGCTTCACGCCCATCCCCCCGCACTGGTTGCGTTTTCCATCGTCCGCCGCTGTCCCAATCTGGATCTGGTGCCTTCTGTGCGGAAGGTCTGCTCCAATGTGCAGATCGCAAAATACGATGTTCCCGGCAGCGATGCTTTGGGCGAGAAAATCGGTCGGGTCTTTGCTGACGGCTGCGATATTGCCATTTTGGAAAACCACGGTGTATGTATCGGCGCACCGGATATGTTTACCGCATTCCAGCGCTTTGAGACCCTGAACTACACCGCCCAGCTGGAAGGACTTGCCAAAAAGGTCGGCAAAATTCACGCCCTTGCGCCTGAGGCTTACCGCATCAGCCAAACCCAATTCCACACCAAGATGGACGACTTTATTCCCCACAGCCGTTCCTCCGAGGAGCTGGCGGCCCGCCGCGATATGATCACGCTTATCAAGCGCTCTTACAAAATGGACCTGTTTACAGCCACCCACGGCACATACTCCGTGCGTTTGGCCGACGGCAGCTTCCTGATCACCCCCTACAACTTCGACCGCGCATACCTGCAGGAGGATGACCTGGTGCGGGTGAAGAGCGGAATGAAGGAACAGGGCAAGGTCCCCTCCCGCGCCGTACTGTTCCACGAAAAGATTTATCAGAAGCATCCCGAAATCAAGGCCATTTTGCAGGCACATCCTGTAAACGCTATGGCTTTTGCTGTCACCGATGCAGACTTTGACCCCCGCACCATTCCCGAAAGCTACATCCTTCTGCGGGACATCAAGACGCTCCCCTACGAATCTATTTACGAGAAGCCTGATGAGGTTGCCGCAGAGTTTGCCCCCAACTGCCCCGCACTGATGATCGAAAACAGCTGTGTGGTGCTTACCGGCGAAAGCCTGCTGAAGGCCTTTGACCGTCTGGAAGTTATGGAATCCACTGCCCATTCCATTATTCTTTCCAAGGAAGTGGGCGACATCGTGCACATCACCGACCAGGAAGTAGAGGACCTGAAGGTCGCCTTTAACCTGGAGGGCTAATATCTATACAGCATCCTGTCGTATTACGGCAGGATGCTTTTTTGCGGTTTTTTGAAGTTTTATGGACTTCACCGCATTTTCCTCTTGTAACAGGTGGATTTTTGTGGTAAACTAAATTGAATTTTTATGGCTATTGAGAAATCTTTTCGCTACCCCTGCGATAATAGGAGGAACGCAATGTCTACATTACAAGAAGAAATCAGCCGCCGTCGAACATTCGCCATTATCTCCCACCCCGACGCCGGTAAAACCACCTTAACCGAAAAATTCCTGCTGTACGGCGGTGCTATTGCCCAGGCCGGCGTGGTCAAGGGAAAGAAAAATTCCCGTTCTGCCACCTCCGACTGGATGGAAATTGAAAAGCAGCGCGGTATCTCCGTCACGTCCTCTGTTATGCAGTTCCAGTATAACGGCTTTTGCATCAACATTTTGGACACCCCGGGACACCAGGACTTCTCCGAGGATACCTACCGCACCCTGATGGCCGCCGACTCCGCGGTGATGGTCATTGACGGTGCAAAGGGCGTTGAGCCCCAGACCCGGAAGCTTTTTAAGGTCTGTGCTATGCGCCATATCCCCATCTTTACCTTTATCAATAAAATGGACCGGGAAACCCGGGACCCCTTTGACCTTTTGGATGAGGTAGAACGGGAGCTGGGCATCGAGACATACGCAATGAACTGGCCCATCGGCTCCGGCAAGGATTTTCAGGGCGTTTATGATCGGGAAAAGAGCCAGCTGCTCTTCTTCTCCGGCCACGGTGGAAAATCCAAGGCTGAAACCCAGGCCATCGACCTGTACGACAGTCAGGTTGCCACCCTTTTGGACAGCGAGCAAAAGCATCAGCAGTTGATCGACGATGTGGAGCTGCTTTCTGCAGGACGGGAGATGGATCTGCAGGCCGTTCAGCACGGTCAGCTCTCCCCTGTATTCTTTGGCTCCGCGCTGACCAATTTCGGCATTGAGCCCTTCCTGGAAAACTTCCTGAAGCTGACGCCTCCCCCTCTGCCCCGTGTTGCAGATTGCGGCGAGATCGACACCTTCTCTCCGGATTTTTCCGCATTCGTCTTTAAAATCCAGGCCAATATGAATAAGGCGCACCGCGACCGACTGGCCTTTATGCGCATCTGCTCCGGCAAATTCCAGCGTGACACCGAGTATTACCACATGCAGGGCGGGCGTAAAATGCGTCTTTCCCAGCCCCAGCAATTGATGGCTGCTGAACGTGAGATCGTAGAGGAGGCTTACGCAGGGGACGTTATCGGCGTATTTGACCCCGGCATTTTCTCCATCGGCGACACCATTACCGTACCTTCAAAGAAGTTTTTATATTCCGGGATCCCCACCTTCGCCCCTGAACATTTTTGCCGCGTTTCTGCCAAGGACTCTATGAAACGCAAGCAGTTTGTCAAAGGTACCGAGCAGATCGCCCAGGAAGGCGCGATCCAGATCTTCAAGGTGCCTAATTCCGGTATGGAAGAAGTTATTGTAGGCGTTGTGGGTACACTGCAGCTGGATGTATTCCAGTACCGTATGAAAAACGAATACGGCGTAGAGCTGCGAATGGAAATGCTCCCCTATGAGGAGATCCGTCTGATCGAATCTGCCTCCTGCGCCCTGTCGGACCTGAATTTAGGCTCGGATGCTGAGCTTTTAGAGGATTATCGGGGCAGAAACCTGCTGGTGTTCTCCAGCTATTGGGCCATCGACTTTACTGTTCGCCGCAACCCCGGATTGGTGGTTAAGGAAATTGTTGTAAACGAAGGATAAAAGCATATTGCTCCGGCGGAAAAACACCTGCCGGAGCAATATTTTTACCCATCAAAATTGTACAAAAAAACGGCTCAATTTTGTTGACAAGCAATGTGCTCTATGGTATAATTGCGAGGATCATGATACAGGAGGGATGAACAATGACGGATCACAGATTCAGCTATGTTGGTTGTTCCCGTGAGGATGTGCATTGTCCCAGTGTTCCCGTTTCTGCCGTCTTATCTGATCTTGTTTCTGATGAACATCATTATTTCATTTTTCCTGGCTTTTGTGACGTGCATGTGCACTTCCGAGAGCCGGGATTTTCTTATAAAGAGACCATTTTAACCGGATGCCGTGCTGCGGCTGCCGGCGGCTACACCGCCGTCTGCACTATGCCGAATCTGAATCCTGTCCCGGACAGCCTGGCGCATTTGAATGTTCAGCTTCAGCTCATCCGGGAACAGGCCACTGTAAACGTATATCCATACGGAGCAATTACCGTCAGCCAGCAAGGGCAGGCGCTTGCCGCAATGCCTGAGATGGCACCAAGTGTAGTCGGTTTTTCCGATGACGGCAGGGGCGTTCAACAGGAACAAATGATGCGTCAGGCGATGGAAATGTCCAAAAAACTGGGTAAAATCATTGTAGCCCACTGTGAGAACAACCGGCTTCTCTTCGGCGGCTATATCCATGCGGGAATGTATGCAAAGGCCCACGGGCACAAGGGAATTTGCTCTGCCAGTGAATACAGCCAGATTCAGCGGGATCTACGCCTTGTAGAACAGATCGGCTGCAGCTATCACATTTGCCACATCTCCACCAAAGAAAGCGTGGAGATGATCCGGCAGGCAAAAGCCAAGGGCTTAGACGTCACATGTGAGACCGCGCCACACTATTTAGTGCTGACAGACGAGGATCTGCAGGAGGATGGACGCTTCAAGATGAATCCGCCTTTGCGCAGTGCGTCGGACCGCGAGGCGCTGATCGAAGGCCTGCTGGACGGTACGATCGATATGATCGCCACCGACCACGCCCCCCACAGCGATGAAGAAAAAAGCAAAGGATTATCAGGAAGCGCTTTTGGGATCGTGGGGCTGGAGACCGCTTTCCCGGTGCTGTACACCCACCTGGTAAAGCCCGGCATTCTCAGTCTTGAGCAGCTTGTTCGGTTCCTTTCGGAAAATCCGCGGAAGCGGTTTAAGATCCCAATGCAGCAGGAGTACACTGTGTGGGATTTAGATGCGGTGCAAACCATCCGTCCGGAGACTTTTCTCTCCAAGGGCAGAGCTACCCCCTTTGCAGGGCACACTGTTAACGGAAAATGCATCGCAACAATATGTAACGGAAAAATTGTGTATCAATCAGCGCATCAGCAGTAATGGAGGACTATATGGCAAAGCGTAAGGACATCAAAAAAATACTGATCTTAGGTTCCGGTCCCATTGTGATCGGTCAGGCCGCAGAATTTGACTATGCAGGCACGCAGGCCTGCCTGGCTTTGAAAGAGGAAGGATACGAGGTCGTGCTGTGTAATTCAAACCCGGCAACCATTATGACCGACACGTCCATTGCAGACAAGGTCTATATGGAGCCTCTGACCCTGGAATATATTGCCAAGATCCTGCGCTATGAACGACCGGATGCAATTCTGCCCGGCATTGGCGGTCAGACCGGTCTGAATCTGGCAATGCAATTGGAGAAAAAAGGCGTACTGAAGGAATGTAATGTACAGCTGTTGGGTACGAGCAGTGCCTCTATTGAACGGGCAGAGGACCGTGAGCTTTTTAAGAAGCTGTGTCAATCCATTGGTGAGCCCACCATCCCCTCCGAAATTGCCTACAGCTTAGAAGAAGCAAAGCAGGCCGCCAAGCGGATCGGCTACCCTGTTGTTTTGCGCCCCGCCTTTACCTTGGGCGGTACCGGCGGCGGTTTTGCAGACAGCGAGGAGGATTTGACGGAGCTGGGCGCAAACGCCTTTAAGCTATCCCCCGTACACCAAGTGCTGATCGAAAAAAGCGTCAAAGGCTATAAGGAGATCGAATTTGAAGTAATGCGGGATTCTACCGATCACGCCATCACCATCTGCGGTATGGAAAACATCGACCCGGTAGGCGTTCACACCGGCGACTCTATGGTGGTTGCCCCCATTATGACCCTCAGCAAGGAAGAGGAAAAGAAGCTCAACGACAGCGCCATCAAAATCATCCGTGAGCTGAAAATCGAAGGCGGCTGTAATGTACAGTTCGCCTTGAATCCCGAAAACGGCGACTATTATCTCATTGAGGTCAATCCCCGTGTTTCCCGTTCCTCCGCACTGGCATCCAAAGCCAGCGGCTATCCCATCGCCCGGGTAACTGCAAAAATCGCAGTGGGAATGAAGCTGGAGGAAATTGCCATTGCGAACACAAACGCAGCCTTTGAACCGAAGCTTGACTATGTGATCGCCAAGCTGCCCCGCTTCCCCTTCGACAAATTCACATCTGCCGCCAACACCCTGGGCACACAGATGAAGGCCACCGGTGAGGTTATGGGCATCGGCTCCAGTCTGGAAGAATGCTTACTCAAGGCTGTTCGCTCCCTGGAAATCGGCGTTTGTCACCTCTATATGCCCAAATTTGACATTTGGGAAAGTGACCGCCTGCTTTCCTACATTGAGGCCTTCCAGGATGACAATATTTTCGCCATTGCGGAATTGATGCGCAGAGGATACGGTGTGCAGCAGCTTCACGAAATCACCAAGATCACCGCCCATTTCCTGGAAGCCGTGCAAAACATCGTGGCAATGGAAGCGGTTATAAAGGCCGATCCCCTTTGCCCGGATACCCTGAAAAATGCAAAGAAGATGGGCTTTAGCGATGCTTATATCGCCAAGCTTTGGGGTAAATCCGAATTGGACGTTTACAACCTGCGGAAGGAGCAGGGCATATTCCCCGCATTTCGGATGGTGGACACCTGTCATACAGGTGCTTATATCCCCTATTTCTACTCCTCCTACACCGGTCAGAATATGTCCAAGCTGACAGATAAGAAAAAAATCGTTGTTTTGGGTGCCGGTCCGATCCGCATCGGTCAGGGTGTGGAATTTGACTACTCCACCGTACACGCTGTCACAACCATTAAAAACGCCGGCTATGAAGCCATTATCATCAACAATAACCCCGAGACGGTTTCCACAGACTACACTACCGCCGACAAGCTTTATTTTGAGCCTCTGACTACCGAGGATGTGATGAACATCATCACATACGAAAATCCTGAAGGTGTGATCGCCTCCCTGGGCGGTCAGACTGCCATCAATCTGGCACAGCCGCTGATGGAGCGCGGTGTCAAAATCATCGGTACCGATTGCGCCGCTATCGAAAAAGCGGAAAATCGGGATTCCTTTGAAAAGATTTTGGAGCAGCTTCAGATCCCTCAGCCCAAGGGCAAGGCGGTTACAAAGATTCAGGACGGCATTGACGCCGCCAACGATATCGGGTACCCGGTTTTGGTACGTCCCAGCTTTGTGCTTGGCGGACGGGCTATGCAGATCGTTGCCAACGAAACACAGCTGCGTCACTACCTGAAAACCGCCGTGGAAATTGACGAGGACAAGCCCGTTCTGGTAGATAAGTATATTGAAGGACGGGAGGTAGAGGTGGACGCCATCTGTGACGGCACCAATGTGTTTATCCCCGGTATTATGGAGCTTGTAGAGCGTACCGGTGTGCACAGCGGCGACTCCATCAGTGTTTACCCCTCCTTCAGTATTTCCGACAAGGTTAAAGGCACGATCCTGCAGTATGCGAAAAAGCTGGGCTTGGGTATTGGTATTGTAGGCCTTTACAACATTCAGTTCATTGTGGACAACAACGACAATGTGTATATCATCGAGGTCAATCCCCGTTCCTCCCGTACCGTTCCCTTCCTGAGCAAGGCCACCGGCTTCAGCCTGGCAGATATCGCAACCGAGGTCATTTTGGGAAAATCTTTGAAGGAACAGGGCATCTTCGACATTTATCCGGAGGAACGAAAGCGCTGGTATGTAAAGGTCCCGGTATTCTCCTTCAACAAGATCCGGGGTCTGGATGCTTACCTCTCCCCTGAAATGAAGTCCACCGGTGAGGCCATCGGCTATGACGACAAGCTGAACCGCGCCTTGTATAAGGCACTTCAGGCTTCCGGTATGCACCTGCAAAACTACGGCACCGTATTTGCCACTATTGCAGATAAGGACAAGGAAGAAGCACTGCCCCTGATTCGCCGCTTCTATAATTTAGGCTTTAACATTCAGGCTACCTACGGTACAGCAATGTATTTAAAACGCAACGGTATCCGCACCCATATTTTGGAAAAAATCAGCACCGGCAGTCAGGAAATTCCCGACGCCCTGCGGCAAGGTCATATTGCATACGTCATCAACACCAAGGAACCCGGTTCTGACGGCTCCAACAACGACGGGCACCAGATCCGCAAGGTGGCCACAGAGAACAACGTGACCATTTTTACCGCACTGGACACGGTACGTGTGCTTTTGGACGTTTTGGAAGAAACCACACTGACCATTTCCACCATTGACGCCTGACGGAGATGAAGATGAAACAAGGGATATTTGAAATCGTCCACAACACCCCCCTTACGGATAATGTTTATAAAATGACCCTTCGGGGGGATACCTCTGCCATTACTGCACCGGGACAGTTTGTAAACATCAAGCTGGATGGACTGTACCTGCGGCGCCCGATCTCTGTTTGCGATTTGCAGGCAGATCTGCTGACCATCATTTATAAGGTGGTGGGAAAAGGAACACAGCAGCTTTCTGAAATGAAGGCAGGAACACTGCATCTGCTTACGGGCTTGGGAAACGGCTACGACCTCACAAAATCCGGCGAAGCCCCTGTTTTGCTGGGAGGCGGTGTCGGCGTTCCGCCCATGTATCTATTGTGCAAAAAACTTCTTGAACAGGGGAAATCCGTACAGGTCATTTTGGGCTTTAATACCAAAAATGAGGTGTTTTTTGAACAGGAATTTAAAAGCTTAGGTGCGCAGGTGACTGTAACCACTGTTGACGGCACTTTTGGTCAAAAAGGCTTTGTAACCGACGCGCTTAAAAGCTGCACCTACAGCTACTTTTACACCTGCGGCCCTGAGCCTATGCTCAAAGCCGTGTACCGTGCAGCCCGCACCTCCGGTCAGCTCAGCTTTGAAAAGCGGATGGGCTGCGGTTTTGGTGCCTGTATGGGCTGCTCCTGTAAAACCATTACCGGCTACAAAAGAATCTGCAAGGAAGGTCCTGTGCTGGAAAAGGAGGAGATTCTATGGGAAAGCTAAGCGTAAACTTATGCGGAATTGAGCTGGACAATCCCATCATCCCCGCCTCCGGCACCTTTGGCTACGGATATGAATATGCAGAGCTTTTTGATATCAACTGCCTGGGCACCTTTTCCTTTAAGGGTACAACCAAAGATCCCCGCTTCGGCAATCCGACCCCGAGAATCGCAGAATGTACCGCCGGAATGATCAACGCCGTCGGCCTGCAAAATCCCGGCGTGGAGCAAGTGATCCAAACAGAGCTTCCCAAGCTGAAAAGCTGCTTTCATAAGCCTGTAATGGCAAACGTCAGCGGTTTTTCCGTGGAGGATTACGCATACACCTGCCGAAAGTTAGACGAGCAGGAGCAGGTAGGGTGGCTTGAAGTCAATATCAGCTGTCCCAACGTCCACGGGGGCGGAATGAGCTTTGGCACAGACCCCAAGGCTGCCGCGGAAGTGACCAAGGCGGTGAAGGCCGTTACCACAAAGCCTGTGATCATGAAGCTGACCCCCAACGTAACAGACATTGTCTGCATTGCAAAAGCCTGTGTAGATGCAGGCGCAGATGGCATCAGTCTGATCAACACGATGCTGGGTATGCGGATGGATCTGCGCACCAAAAAGCCGGTCATCGCCAACAAAATGGGCGGCTTTTCCGGACCTGCTATTTTTCCTGTTGCACTGCGGATGGTGTATCAGGTGGCACAGGCGGTTGATGTGCCCATTATCGGTATGGGCGGTGTCAGCAGTGCGGAGGATGTTTTGGAAATGATGCTTGCAGGCGCTACTGCCGTGGAAGTGGGTGCCGCCAATTTGGTGGATCCCTTTATTTGTCCTCAAATTATCGAGGATCTACCCACCGTTATGAAAAAATACAATATACAAACTTTAAAAGAGATTATTGGAGGGGCAAAATAATGGGCAAGGACGTGATCATTGCCTGCGATTTTTCAGACGCAGAGCAGGCATTGGCTTTTCTGGACAAATTCACAGATCGGAAGCCTTTTGTCAAAATCGGTATGGAGCTGTTCTACGGTGCAGGTCCTGAAATTGTAAGACAGGTGAAGGCCCGTGGACACAAAATCTTCCTGGACCTGAAGCTGCACGATATCCCCAACACCGTAAAAAAAGCAATGCGTGTGCTGTCTGATTTAGATGTGGATATCTGCAATCTCCACGCCGCAGGTACCACCGCAATGATGGAAGCGGCTTTAGAGGGGTTAACAAGACCCGACGGCACAAGACCCTTGCTGATCGCGGTCACACAGCTGACCTCCACCGATCAAACGGCTATGGAGCGCGACCTGCTGATCGAAAAACCCATCGACCAGGTGGTAATGCACTACGCCCAAACTGCCAAGAACGCAGGTCTGGACGGCATCGTCTGCTCTCCCCTGGAGGCAGGTAAGGTGCATAGCGTCTGCGGTGCGGACTTTTTGACTGTTACGCCCGGTGTTCGTTTCGCCGACGGCGAAAAGGGTGACCAAAAGCGGGTTATGACACCTGCTCAGGCAAAGGAAATCGGCTCGGATTACATTGTGGTGGGCCGCCCCATTACTGCCGCTGCTGACCCTGTGGCTGCCTATATGCGCTGCGTCAGCGAATTTGTGGAGGAATAAAAATGGAGCAGTACAAAAGAGAATTTATCTCCTTCCTGCAGGAGGCAGGGGTTTTAAAGTTCGGTGATTTTACCGCAAAAAGCGGGCGGAAGATCCCCTATTTCATCAACGCCGGAGAGATCAAAACCGGTGCGCAGATCGCGAAGCTGGGTAAATTCTATGCCAAGGCTTACACAGAAAAGATCGGGCATAAAGGAACCGTGCTCTACGGACCTGCCTATAAGGGCATTTCCATTGCGGTGTCTGCCGCCGTTGCCCTAACCGAAGAGGGCTTGGATGTTCCCTTCTTCTTCAACCGCAAGGAAGCCAAGGACCACGGCGAAGGCGGCGTATTTGTGGGCTATGTGCCCAAGGCCGGTGAGGAAATCGTGATCGTGGAGGACGTGATCACCGCAGGCACTGCGATCCGTGAGAGTATGTCGATCCTCTCCGGCTTGCAGGACACAAAGGTCGTTGCCACCTTCGTAATGGTCGACCGCAAGGAAAAAGGTCAGACGGAAAAGTCTGCCATGGCAGAGGTCGGTGAGGAATTCGGCTTCCCTGTATATTCCGTGGTAGACGTATACGATATTATCGAATACCTGGAGGAAGACCCCTCCAACAAAGAAAATGTGGAGCGTATTAAAGCTTATCTGAAGGTAAACGGTGCCGCGCAATGAGAAGTCTGATTGATATTACCGATTTTTCCCCCGAAGAATTGCAGGAGCTGATGGATACTGCCTGCGATATCATCGCCAACCCCGAAAAATATCAGGATAGCTGTCGCCGCAAAAAGCTGGCAACCTTATTCTTTGAGCCCTCTACCCGCACACGGCTCAGCTTCGAGGCCGCTATGCTGGAATTGGGCGGCAATGTGCTGGGCTTCAGTGAAGCCTCTTCTTCCTCTGTTTCCAAGGGCGAAAGCATGGCAGATACCTCTAAGATCCTCTCCTGTTATGCAGACATTATGGCTATTCGCCATCCCAAGGAAGGCGCACCCTATGTAGCCGCCTGCAACGCCTCCATCCCGGTGATCAATGCCGGTGACGGCGGCCACTGTCACCCCACGCAGACAATGGCTGATATGCTGACCATCTACAGAGAATGCGGTCGGATCGAGCATCTGACTGTTGGCTGCTGCGGCGACCTGAAATATGGCAGGACCGTCCACTCTCTGCTGTCTGCACTGACCCGTTATGAAGGCATTAAGGTCATTTTGATCTCCCCCAAGGAATTGCAGCTGCCGGAGTATATGAAGCAGGACGTATTGGACAAAAACCACGTCGACTATGTAGAAATTACTTCCCTGGAGGAGGCACTTCCGCAGCTGGATGTGCTTTATATGACCCGCATCCAACGGGAGCGTTTTGACGATGCCACGGTATATGAACGACTGAAGGACAGCTACATCCTCACCCCCGAAAAGCTGGAATCCGCCAAAGAAACCATGCGGATCTTACATCCCCTTCCCCGGGTAAACGAAATCAGTGTGAAGGTGGATGATGATCCTCGGGCGGCCTATTTCCGTCAGGCTCTAAACGGGAAATATATGCGTATGGCGCTGATTTTAAAGCTTCTGCGGGAAGCAGAGGCAGGTTTGCAGATGCCCCGGGAGGATACGCTGGATAACGTTTTATACTGCGATAACCCCAACTGCATCTCTTCCGTGGAACAGGAATTACCCCATCGGTTCCGGCCCACAAACCCCGCTACCGGTGAATACCGCTGTATTTACTGCGAAACAAAGAAACATAAAAAGAATTAAGCTTTTCTATAGTAAAAACTGAAAAACCCGACTCGATTGGCCCATGCCCCCGAGTCGGGTTTTTGCATTATTTAAAGTATTTTACCGCGGCTTCAAACATTCGAATATCATAATTGCCCGGTACGTTTTTATACAGGCCCCGGCCAATGCGCTCACTATGACCCATTTTGCCGAATACCCGTCCGTCAGGAGAGGTAATGCCCTCAATGGCATAAAGGCTGTTGTTGGGATTACAGCTCACTTCCGCGGTAGCCTGTCCGTCCATATCTACATACTGTGTAGCGATCTGTCCGTTGGCCGCCAGCTGGCGGATCAGTGCCTCATCCGCCAGGAACCGTCCTTCACCGTGGGAAATGGGGACATTGTAAATATCCCCAACATTGGTCAGTGCCAACCAGGGAGATTTATTGGATGCCACTCTTGTACGCACAATTCTGGACTGGTGGCGTGCAATGGTATTGTAGGTCAGCGTGGGACAGCCGGCATCGGTGTCAATAATTTTACCGTAGGGTACCAGTCCCAGCTTGATCAGCGCCTGGAAGCCGTTGCAAATACCGCACATCAGACCGTCCCGCTGCTCCAACAGCGCTGTAACGCCTTCCTTCACCGCACTGTTGCGGAAAAACGCAGTAATGAATTTACCGGAGCCATCGGGCTCGTCACCGCCGGAGAAGCCACCGGGAATAAATACCATCTGACTTTCCTGCAGCAGTCTTGCAAATTCATCCACACTGCGGCGAATGCCGTCGGCAGAGCGATTGTTGATGACCAAGATCTCCGCCTTTGCGCCGGCTTCCTCCACCGCACGGGCAGAGTCATATTCACAGTTGGTGCCGGGGAATGCGGGGATCAGTACCTGCGGCTTGGCCACACGAATGGCAGGGGCAGGCATCGTCCCCTGATGAGTATAGGAGAAGGTCTCCATTTTCTGCTCTTGTACAGGAATATTACAGCTGTAAACCGGCTCCAGCTTTTCTTCATACACCTTTTGCAGGTGCTGAAGCTCCAGCTGCTCCTGTCCCTTTTTCAGCAGCTCCGCTTGCGTGGTAACACCCACGGGGATGCCCACCTCAACAGCCTCTGTCAGCTCCACCAGGAAGCTGCCATAGCCGTACTCAAAAAGCTGCGCGTCCGAAATTTGATCATCAAACATAAAGCCGATGCGGTTGCCGATGGCCATTTTCAGCACTGCCTCCGCAATGCCCCCCATACCCAGGGTATAGCAGCTTACTGCTTTTCCTGTATGCAGTAATTGGGCAACCGTCTCAAAGACCTGCAGCAGTGAAGCGGTCTTCGGTAAACCGTTTTGGTCCTGTTCGGGAGCGATCAGCACCACCGGATGCCCCGTTGCTTTAAATTCCGGAGAAACCACCTGCTGTGTTTTGCCCGTTGTTACCGCAAAGCTTACCAAGGTGGGCGGCACATCCAGGTTTTCAAAAGAGCCGGACATAGAGTCCTTGCCACCGATGGCACCGATTCCCAATTCCATTTGTGCCTTAAAAGCGCCCAGCAAAGCCGCCATGGGCTTTCCCCAACGGCTTGCGTCCTTGCCGGGTTTTTCAAAATACTCCTGGAAGGTCAGATATACATCCCGGAAGGATGCGCCGGAGGCAATGAGCTTACTGACAGACCCCACCACTGCCAAATAAGCGCCGTGGTAGGGGCTCTGCTCAGTGATGAAGGGATTATAGCCCCAGGCCATAAAGGAGCAATCGTCGGTATGTCCCTTTTCCAGGGAGATCTTTTGCACCATTGCCTGTACCGGTGTTTGCTGATATTTCCCGCCAAAGGGCATCAGCACGGTACCGGCACCAATTGTAGAGTCAAAGCGTTCGGAAAGTCCCCGTTTGGAACAAATATTCAGATCCTCTGCCAGTGCCTTATAGTTTTCCGCAAAGCTTCCGCCATAAGGCTTTTGCGTATACACCGCGGCGGCAGGAGCCACCTGAATGTGCTTTTCAGCACCGTTGGAATTTAAAAATTCACGGCTGATATCCACGATCGTATTGCCGTTCCACTTCATCACCAAACGGGGCTCGGCGGTAACGGTTGCTACAGGGCATGCCTGCAGATTTTCCCCATCGGCCAGCTTCAAAAAGCGCTCAACATCCTTACTTTCCACCACAACGGCCATTCGCTCCTGAGATTCGCTGATGGCCAGCTCTGTACCGTCCAGTCCCTCATACTTTTTGGGCACGGCATTTAAGTCGATCATCAGACCGTCTGCCAGCTCGCCGATGGCCACACTGACACCGCCGGCGCCAAAGTCGTTACAGCGCTTGATCATTTGGGTGGCTTCCCTGTTGCGGAACAGACGCTGCAGCTTCCGTTCCTCTGGCGCATTTCCCTTTTGCACCTGTGCACCGCAGGTTTCCACAGACTGCATATCGTGGGCCTTGGAAGAGCCGGTAGCACCGCCGATGCCGTCACGGCCTGTAGAGCCGCCCAGCAAAATCACCACGTCTCCCTCCGCAGGCACTTCCCGACGGACATTCTGCGCAGGCGTTGCGGCAATTACCGCACCGATCTCCATACGCTTTGCGGCATAACCGGGATGATAAAGCTCATCTACAATACCGGTTGCCAAACCGATCTGATTTCCGTAGGAGGAATAGCCTGCGGCCGCAGTGGTAACGATCTTTCGCTGAGGCAGCTTGCCCGGAATGGTCTGGCTGACCGGTTTCAGCGGGTCTGCCGCACCGGTAACACGCATTGCGCCGTACACATAGGAACGACCTGAAAGAGGATCCCGAATCGCACCGCCGATACAGGTTGCCGCACCGCCGAAGGGTTCAATCTCTGTGGGGTGATTGTGGGTCTCATTTTTAAACAGCAAAAGCCAGGGCTGTGCCTCGCCGTCTACCTCTACTGTAATTTTTACAGTGCAGGCGTTGATCTCCTCAGATTCATCCAGTTTATCCAGCATACCGTTCTTCCGCAGATGCTTAACAGCAATGGTCGCCAGGTCCATTAAGCAAATGGGTTTTGTGCGTCCCAAATCCCGACGCACCTGCAAATACTGTTCGTAGGTATCCTGCAACAGTCGATCAGAAAAGGTCACCTGATCAATGATGGTACCAAATGTGGTATGACGGCAGTGGTCAGACCAGTAGGTATCGATCATTCGGATCTCGGTAATGGTGGGCTCACGTCCCTCCCCTTTAAAATAATTCTGACAGAAGGCAATATCATCCTCGTCCATTGCCAAACCGTACTGCTTTACAAATTGTTTTAGGCCCTCCCGGTCCAGTGCAGTAAAGCCTTTTAGTGTTTCCACCGTGGTGGGAATATCGTATGCCATCTCCAGGGTTTCCGGCATTTCAAGGGCAGCCTCTCTGGATTCCACAGGGTTGATTACATATTTTTTGATCTCCGCAATTTGCTCCTGCGTCAGTGCGCCGTACAAGCCGTAGACTTTGGCTGTGCGAATCACAGGGCGCTCCCCCTGAGAGATGATCTGAATACACTGGGCAGCTGAGTCGGCACGCTGGTCAAACTGACCGGGCAAATACTCTACCGCAAACACCTGAGCGCCTTCCAGCTCTGCCTGCGCAGTTGCAATATCCAGCTGCGGCTCGGAAAACACGGTTTTCACCGCATAATCAAACAACTCACGGGATATGTTCTGCGCATCATAACGGTTCAGTACCCGCACCTGCTCCAACTCGGAGATGCCCAGCAAATTCCGCGCATCATTGAGCAGTGCCCGGGCCTCATTATCCAGTCCCGGCTTTTTTTCTACATATACACGGTAAACCATCTGTTAAACCTCCTTCGCCGCCAGAGCCTTCGCTCCGATATCCCGACGGTAAAATGCGTTTTCAAAGGTAATTTGCTCTACCATATCATAGGCACTCTGTACAGCCTCCTGCAGGCTGTCTGCCACTGCGGTAACACCCAATACTCTGCCGCCGGCAGTCACCAATGCGCCATCCTTCACACAGGCCCCTGCCACATATACATTTTGAAAAACAGCTTGTGGTATATGCATTGGAAAGCCTTTTTCATAATGAGACGGATATCCACCCGATGCCATAATGACACAGCAGGCGTTTGCATCGCGAAAGCTTACCGGGGTCTGCGCCAGTGTGCCGTTGGTGGTTGCCTGCATCACAGTCAGTAAATCGCTTTCCAGCAGGGGCAGAACCACCTGGGTCTCCGGATCACCGAAACGGCAGTTGTATTCAATCACCTTGGGACCCTGGGGCGTCAGCATCAGTCCAAAGTACAAGCAGCCCTTAAAAGGACGCCCCTCTGCTTCCATCGCGCGGATGGTCGGCAGAAAGATCTCCTGCATACACTGCCGGGCAATGGCCGGCGTGTAATAGGGATTGGGCGCTACTGTGCCCATACCGCCGGTGTTGAGCCCCTGATCGCCGTCCAGGGCGCGCTTGTGGTCCATAGAAGACACCATTGGCTTCAGGGTTTTGCCGTCGGTAAATGCCAGCACAGACACCTCCGGGCCGGTGAGAAATTCCTCGATCACGATCTGCTCGCCGCTTTTGCCGAACTGCTTGTCCTGCATCATTGCAACCACAGCATTTTTGGCTTCCTGGCGGGTCTGCGCAATGATCACGCCTTTGCCCAATGCTAAGCCATCCGCCTTTACCACCGTGGGGATCGGTGCGCTGTCCAAATACTCCAGCGCCGCCTGCATTTGATCAAAGACCTCATAACGGGCAGTGGGGATGCCGTATTTTTTCATCAGATTTTTAGAAAAAACCTTACTGCCCTCAATGATTGCCGCATCGGCATTAGGTCCAAAGCAGGCGATCCCCTTTTCATTCAGCGCATCCACACAGCCCAGCACCAACGGATCATCCGGGGCAACCACCGCATAGTCGATATGCTGCTGCACCGCAAATTCCACAATGGCAGGAATATCCTTGGCACCGATGGGTACACATACCGCATCCGCGGCAATGCCGCCATTGCCGGGCAGTGCGTAGATCACTTCAATCTTTGGGTTTTCTTTCAGCTTTTTGATGATGGCGTGCTCTCTGCCGCCACCGCCTACAACCATTATTTTCATACGGTCCTCACTTTTTAATGGTGGAACAACCGCATTCCGGTAAATGCCATCACCATATTCTTTTCATCGCACTGGGCGATCACCTGATCATCGCGGATAGAGCCGCCCGGCTCTGCCACATAGCTGACACCGGATGCGGCAGCACGCTTAATGCTGTCGGCAAAGGGGAAGAATGCATCAGAGCCCAGGGATACGCCCTTTTTGCTGTCTAAGAAGGCCCGCTTTTCCGCGCTTGTCAAGGGCTCGGGACGGCAGGTGAAGTAGTTTTGCCAAATTCCTTCGGCGCAAACATCCTCCTCATTGCCGTTAATATAGCCGTCGATCACATTGTCACGCCCCGGACGCCCCAGATCCTCACGGAACGGCAATGCCAATGTCTTGGGATGCTGGCGCAAGAACCAGGTATCTGCCTTCGAGCCCGCCAAACGGGTACAATGCACCCGACTCTGCTGACCTGCACCTACACCGATGGCCTGCCCGTCATAGGCAAAGCACACGGAGTTGGATTGGGTATATTTTAAAGTAATCAGGGAGATGATCAGGTCTGTTTTTGCATCCTGGGGCAGATCCTTATTGGCAGTGACGATATTTTCCAATAAGTGCGCGCCGATTTTAAAGTTGTTTCTCCCCTGCTGGAAGGTAATGCCGAAAACCTGCTTGATCTCCTGTTCCTGGGGTACGAAGTCGGGATCGATTTGCACTACATTATAGCCGCCCTTACGCTTGGTCTTCAGAATCTCCAATGCCTTTTCCGTATAGCCGGGCGCAATCACACCGTCGGAAACTTCCCGTGCGATCAGTGTTGCGGTCAGCTCATCACATACATCGGACAATGCGACCCAGTCTCCAAAGGAACACAGACGGTCTGCACCGCGGGCGCGGGTATAGGCACATGCCAAAGGATTTTCGTCCAAGCCCTCAACATCCTCCACAAAGCAGGCCTTCTTCAGCTCCAAAGGAAGCTTCTTACCTACAGCGGCAGAGGTGGGAGAGACGTGCTTAAAGGAAGTAGCGGCGCACAGTCCGGTGGCCTCCTTCAGCTCCTTTACCAGCTGCCAGGCGTTGAAAGCATCCAAAAAATTGATATAACCGGGCCGTCCGTTCAAGACGGTAATGGGCAATTCACTGCCGTCTGCCATAAAGATCCGGGAAGGCTTTTGGTTCGGATTACAGCCGTATTTCAATTCCAACTGATTCATTTGCGCCACTCCTTAAACATTCTTATTGATGATGATTTGGGTAGGTGCACTGCCATCTAAAGGCACACACCGCACAAAAAGAGATACCTTATTGTGCTCGTTCAGATTCTCCCACACCAGATCTGCCAGCTCCTGTGCCGTATTGGGCAGGGCTACCTCTTCCGGTTCTCCGTAGAAGGAAGGGATGGGATCTCCGTCACACTTATAGGTGTGGATAAAGTGACCAACGCCTGCCAAGGCTGCATACTCATAGAAAAAGCGCTGACAGCCCCGGGGGTCTCCGCCTGTACTTTTCAAAATGGAAAGCTTATAGGTAAAATCCTGCTGTGCAAAATCATAGCAGAGCACGCCGGAAATGCGGGGTGTATAGTTGGGCTCATCCGGCTCGAAGCAACGGGTGCGCAGGGCGCTTTCAAAGCTGCCGCCGGCTACAAGATGATCATAGACCGTATTGGTCTGATCGCCGTTTGTAATGATGTCCGTTTTGTTTTCCACCGCAAGATAAGGATTATAAATGATCAGGCTGGGATCGGACAGCTTGCTCTCATCAAACGCCTTTGTGCGCATACCGCCCGGAAATGCCTCAAAAACGCGGTTGCGGCTGTTGACGCTGCGGCCCATAATAAAATAGGCGATCATCGCGCACTTGCCGTCTGCAGATCGACCGACCACAATGCCCCGTCCGGGATATGTATTTTCAGATAGCAATGTTTTTAAATCAAACAAGGCCATTTCAGATTCCCTCCTTATATAATTTTTCCGCTACCAATTCCGCAGCCTTGGGAAGCAAGCTCCATTCTGCCTGCTCCATTACCCGCTTCTGCAGCTGCTCCGGCGTATCACCCGGGAGAACGTTCACTGCCTGCTGCATCAGGATCTCACCACCGTCGGGAATCTCGTTGACATAGTGCACCGTTGCACCGGTCACCTTTACACCCTTTTCCAGCGCCGCCTGATGGACCTTCAGTCCGTAATAACCGGCACCGCAAAAAGAGGGGATCAGCGAGGGGTGGATATTGATAATCCGATTGGGGAATTTATCTGTAAAATTCTTACTTAAAATTGCCATAAATCCGGCTAAAACCACCATATCTATGCCATAAAGGCACAGTCTGTGCGCAATCGCTTCCTCAAATGCCTGCTGGCTCCCCTGTGCCTTTTTGGTCACCACCGTGGCAGGAATACCGGCCTTTTTCGCCCGTGTCAGAGCGTATGCGTCCTCTCTGTTGGACAGCACCAGCGCAATTTCTCCGTGGGGAAGCTCTCCACGGTTTTGGGCATCGATCAACGCCTGCAGGTTGGTGCCGCCACCGGAAACGAGAACGCCGATTCTGATCTTGTTCACAAAATCACCTTCTCTTCCGACGGAATGATCCGGCCGATCACATAAGCATCTTCCCCGTGGGCCTTCAGAATTTCCAGCGCCTGCGCTGTCTGCTCCTTCGGCACCACAACAGACATTCCCACGCCCATATTAAAGGTATTGAACATATCACGCTCAGGAATATTGCCCCAGGAGGCGATCAAATCAAAAATGGGCAAAACCCGCACCGCCGCACGGTCAATTTGCGCACCCAGGCCGTCGGGAATACTGCGGGGAATGTTTTCATAGAAGCCGCCGCCGGTAATATGGCTGATGCCCTTTACATCCACCTGCTCCAACAGCGCCAGGATCGCCTTGACGTAGATGCGGGTGGGTGTCAGCAACGCCTGGGCTATGGTTTGTCCGTCCAGCTCCTGCCGCGGTACGTAAAGCTCCGGATTATTGCGGTCGATATCAAAAACCTTGCGGCACAGGGAAAAACCGTTGGAGTGGATCCCCGTAGAGGGTAATGCGATCACCACGTCTCCGGCCTGCATTCTTTTGTTGTCAATGATCCGCTTTTTATCCACAATGCCCACGGCAAAGCCTGCCAGGTCATAATCCTCCAGGGGCATCAGTCCCGGATGCTCTGCAGTTTCACCGCCAATCAGGGCAGCGCCGGATTGCACGCATCCCTCTGCAACGCCGCTGACAATGGAAGCGATCTTCTCCGGATAATTCTTGCCGCAGGCAATATAGTCCAGGAAAAACAGCGGTCTTGCGCCGCAGCAGATAATATCGTTGACGCACATCGCCACCGCATCAATACCGATGGTATCGTGTTTGTCCATCAGCACTGCCAGCTTGACCTTTGTGCCGCAGCCGTCTGTTCCGGAGATCAGTACCGGCTCTTCCATTCCGGCAATGGGAAGGCCAAAACAACCGCCAAAACCGCCCACATCATCCAGGCACAGGCTGTTTTTGGTCCGCGCAATGTGCTTTTTCATCAGCTCTACCGCCTGATAGCCGGCTGTAATGTCCACACCGGCGGCAGCATAGCTGGCAGATCGAGAATTTTTATGTTCCATATTTGTCTCCTTATTCCTTGCCGTTCCAGCAGTAGGTACACAGCTTACAGGGATCTATGCCGATGGCGCGGATGACCCCCTCCAGGGACTGAAATTCCAGTGACGCAAAATTGAATTTCTCACAAATGGCCTGACGCAGCTTCTGCCCCCGCTGGGTATTGGAGTCGGCATACTCTTCAATATGGTTGAAGCTCTCCTCCCCCTCCAGCTCCAGCATCACCCTCCGCGCGATCAGGTCCAAATCGCTTGTTGCTCTGGAGAAGTTTAAATACTTGCATCCGTACATAATGGGCGGACAGGCTGAACGCATGTGCACCGCCTTCGCCCCGTTTTCATAAAGGAAGTCTACCGTTTCCTTTAACTGTGTTCCCCGTACAATAGAATCATCCACAAACAACAGATTCTTGTCGTGAATCAGATCCACAACGGGAATTTGCTTCATTTTTGCCACCCGCTTGGAGTCGCTTTGCCTGGGAGCAGTAAAGCTTCTTGCCCAAGTGGGAGTGTATTTGATAAAGGCGCGGGCAAAGGGAATGCCACTTTCGTTGGCATAGCCGATGGCGTGGGGTGTACCGGAATCCGGTACGCCGCCAATATAATCAATATCCTGCGCAATGTTTTTCTTTTTGTCTGCCTCTGCCAGTATTGCGCCATTGCGGTAACGCATCATCTCCACATTCACACCTTCATAGGTGGATGTGGGATAGCCGTAGTAGCTCCACAAAAACGCACACATACGCATCTGCTCTCTGGGAGGTGCCAGTTGACGGATCGTGCTGTCTGTCAGCTCTACGATCTCGCCGGGTCCCAGCTCCTTCTCATGCTCAAAGCCCAGCTTGGTATAGGCAAACGCCTCAAATGAGGCACAATAGCCATCCTCTCGTCTGCCGATTTGCATTGGCAGGCGTCCCACCTTGTCCCGTGCGGCGATCAGTGCGCCATTGTCCCGCAAAATCAAGATGGAAGCTGTCCCCTCCACCGCGTCCTGCGCAAACCGGATCCCACTGACAAAATCCTCCTTCAGGTCGATCAGTGCCGCAACCAGCTCCGTGGTGTTGACCCGTCCGCCGGTCATGGCATCAAAGTGACCGCCACTGTGCTGAAAATACTGCTCGATCAGGCTGCCGGCGTTGTTCACCACACCGGTGGTGCAAATAGCATACGTGCCCAAGTGCGAACGGATCAGCATAGGCTGGGGGTCTGTGTCACTGATGCAGCCAATGGCAGAGGTGCCCTTCATTTCCTCAAAAATTGTGGCAAATTTGGTGCGAAAAGGGCTGTTTTCTATATTGTGTATTTTGCGCTGTAAGCCTATTTCAGGGTCGTAAGCGGCCAATCCGCCCCGACGCGCACTCAGGTGCGTATGGTAATCCACGCCGAAAAATACATCCTCCAGACATTCCTGCCGGGAGACAATGCCAAAAAATCCTCCCATAAAAGGCTCCTTTATGCAAAGAACAGCTTGTTCAGGGTCATGGGATCCACATAAACCCCATCCTTATAAACACGCATATTGCCGGATGCGATCTCATCGATCAGCATCACATTCCCCTCCGGGTCATAGCCAAATTCAAATTTGATATCATACATATCCAGGCCCTTTTCCTTCAAATCGTCTGCAACGATTTTGGTGATGGCCTGTGTCATAGCCTTCAGGTCGTCGTACTGCTTGCCGGTCATCACGCCCAGGTCCACCAGGCCGTCCTTAGTCACCAGCGGGTCACCCTTTTCGTCATTTTTAAAGGTGGTCTCCACATAAGCAGGCAGGTCCTGACCTTCTGTGCAGTAATCGCTGTAGCGGCGGTAGAAGGATCCCACTGCCTTATAACGGCAAATCACCTCAAGGCCCTTTCCGAACACCTTGGCGGGAAGCACCTCCATAGTGGTATTCTCTAAATCCGCAGAAACATAGTGGGTACGAATGCCTGCAGCGTTGATCTTTTCAAAAAAGTAAATGGACATCCGCAGGTTTACGTCACCCACGCCGTCGATCGTCAGTCCAACAGCATTTTCGCCGGGGTCAAACACGCCGTCCTTGCCGGTGCAATCATCCTTGAACTTCAGCAGGAAATTGCCGTTCTCCAGTGCAAATACGTCCTTGGTTTTTCCGGTGTAAACAAGTTTCTTTTCCATTTTATAGTCCTCCTATAATGTTTTATCAATTCTGATTTAACTGTTGGGCGATCTCCCAATCCTTTTTGAGCACATCTGCTTCGTCCATTTTCCGTTTGGCATCCAGCTTCTCCGCCAAGGCGGTGTCTTCTACTGCCAAAATCTGTGCCGCCAGCAATGCGGCATTGGCTCCGCCGTTAATGGCAACCGTAGCAACCGGTATGCCTGTAGGCATTTGCACCGTAGAAAGCAGAGCATCCATTCCCTCCAGCATCGGTCCCTTACAGGGGATCCCGATCACAGGCAGTGTGGTATTGGCGGCAATCGCGCCTGCCAGGTGCGCCGCCATACCGGCCGCGGCAATCAAAACACCATAGCCTTTTTTCCGGGCGTTCACCGCAAACTCTCTGGCCTGCTCCGGCGTACGGTGCGCAGAGTATATATGCACCTCATAGGGGATATCAAAGCGTCCTAAAACATCCACAGCCTTTTGAACCACGGGCAGATCGCTGGCGCTGCCCATAACGATACCTACTTTTTTCATATTCTCTCTCCTTTTTTAAGTAAAACAGGCACACCAAGCTCACAGGAGTTCAGTGTGCCCAGACGGTCGGCGTAAATCAGCTTTTTGCCATTCCCTGTTCCTCTGTGGTGCTCCACATCTTTCGATTTCCGTCAGTAGCAGGAAATGCTGTTGCAAAAAACGTTATAGATTTTACTTGATGGACAGACTCTTCTCTTTTTGAATCACATCGTGGGCGCCGCCTTCTGTAATACTGGTGGCGGAAACCAGGGTGATTTTTGCCTTCTGCTGCAGTTCGGGAATGGTCAACGCGCCGCAATTACACATGGTAGAACGCACCTTACTCAGAGAAAGCTCCACGTTGTCCTTCAGCGAGCCTGCATAGGGCACGTAGGAATCCACGCCCTCCTCGAAGGACAGCTTCTTATCGCCGCCCAAATCATACCGCATCCAATTTCGGGCACGGTTGGAGCCTTCGCCCCAATATTCCTTATAATAAGTGCCGCCGATATTGACCTTGTTGGTGGGGCTTTCGTCAAAGCGGGCAAAATAACGGCCCAGCATTACAAAATCCGCACCCATCGCCAGCGCCAGGGTGATGTGGTGATCGTACACAATGCCGCCATCGGAGCAGACCGGCACATATATGCCCGTTTCCGCAAAGTACTCATCCCGTGCCTTGCACACCTCGATCAGTGCGGTGGCCTGACCGCGGCCAATGCCCTTTGTCTCCCGGGTGATGCAGATCGAACCGCCGCCAATGCCCACCTTCACAAAGTCTGCGCCGCATTCTGCCAGGAAGCGGAAGCCATCTGCATCCACCACATTGCCGGCACCCACCTTTACACTGTCACCATAATGACTGCGAATCCACTCAAGGGTCAGCTTCTGCCACTCGGAGAAGCCCTCAGAAGAGTCAATGCACAGTACATCCGCGCCGGCTTCCAGCAATGCAGGGACCCGCTGTGCATAATCGCGGGTATTGATGCCCGCGCCCACAACGTAGCGCTTGGATTTGTCCAGCAGCTCGTTGGGATTGGACTTGTGCATATCGTAGTCCTTGCGGAAAACAAAATAACGCAGGCGACCCTTGTCATCCAAAATCGGCAGTGAGTTGAGCTTGTTATCCCAAATAATATCGTTGGCTTCCTTCAGGGTAATGCCCTCTTTGGCAGTGATCAGCTTTTCCCTGGGGGTCATAAACAACTTGATCTTTGTGGCAGGATCCATACGGGAAACACGGTAATCCCTGCCGGTGACAATGCCTACCAGCTCCCCTTCGGCGGTGCCGTCGGAGGTAATTGCGACCGTGGAATGGCCTGTGGCATTTTTCAGGGCTACCACATCTGCCATCGTATGCTCCGGAGAAAGGTTTGAATCACTGGGCACGAAGCCTGCCTTAAAGTCCTTGGTGCGCTTGACCATGGCAGCCTCATCCTCAATGGACTGGGAACCGTAAATAAAGGACACGCCGCCCTCCTTCGCCAGGGCTACTGCCAGCCGATCACCGGATACGGACTGCATAATGGCCGATACCATCGGGATGTGCATCGTAATGGCAGGCTTTTCCCCCTTTCTGAAACGCACAAGGGGTGTATCCAAAGACACATTGGCCGGGATACATTGGCTGGATGAGTATCCGGGAATCAGCAGATACTCATTAAAGGTGTGGGAGGGTTCCTGAATGAAGGTTGCCATAGTAATTATTCCTTTCCATGCTGTTATTAAACAAAAAACCCGACCTATGCGACCGCTTTTGCAGTCACACAGTCGGGAGATAGGCGCAACGCAATGCACCGTCAAAAAACGGCGCACCGGTCTGAGAGAAGGCATTCGTCACTGATTTCCGGCGCATACCGCTCCCCCCTCAGACAAAAGTTTCATTGGTTACAAAAATTATAACATTGGGAAATTTCTTTGTCAACGAAAAGCCTCTTGGCTCTGTGTATAAGAATTTCGTCAAAATACGCGGTCTTTCTATGCAAAATAGTAAAAATCTTTCTGACGGCAGTTTTTTGCGAAAAAAATTGTTGTATCAAAAAATACGTTATGCTAAAATAAACGCAACTATGACGCAGATGTACTGCGCAGAAAGGGTCGATCAGTTATGTCAGAAAACGTCCGTCTTGTAGGCACCGTATCCCGTGGTATCCGCTGCCCCATCATCCGTCAGGGAGACGATTTAGCCTCTATTGTATCGGAAAGTGTTTTGGCTGCAGCAAGCTCTGAAGGCTTTTCCCTTCGCGATCGGGATGTAATTGCCATTACCGAGTCCGTGGTTGCCCGTGCCCAGGGTAACTATGCCTCCATCGATGCTATTGCCGCAGATGTGCAGGCAAAGTTGGGAAGCGAAACATTGGGTGTGATTTTCCCCATTCTCTCCCGTAACCGCTTCTCCATCTGTCTAAAGGGCATCGCCAAGGCTGTCAAAAAGGTCGTGCTGATGCTCAGCTATCCCTCCGACGAGGTAGGTAATGAGCTGATCAGTCTGGACAAGGTGGAGGAAGCCGGCATTAACCCCTACTCCGATGTGCTCACCCTTGCGCAGTACCGGGATCTGTTCGGCGAAAACAAGCATACCTTCACCGGCGTGGACTATGTGGCCTACTACGGAGAACTGATCCGGCAAATGGGTGCCGAGGTTGAAATCATTTTCGCCAACAATCCCAAGACCATCCTCCAATATACGGATACGGTTTTAACCTGTGATATTCACAGCCGCAGCCGCTCCAAGCGCATCTTGAAAGCCGCGGGTGCAAAAGTCGTATGCGGTTTGGATGATATTCTTACCGCCTCTGTAAACGGCAGCGGCTACAATGAGCGTTACGGCCTGCTGGGCTCCAACAAGGCCACCGAGGAAAGCATCAAGCTGTTTCCCAACACCTGCAAGGAGCTGGTATTGGATATCCAGCAGCGTATGCTGAAAGCAACCGGCAAAAAGGTAGAGGTAATGGTATACGGAGACGGTGCCTTTAAGGATCCCCGCGGCAAAATTTGGGAGCTGGCAGATCCGGTGGTCTCCCCTGCTTACACCGACGGTTTGGAGGGCACCCCCAACGAGCTGAAGCTCAAATATTTGGCAGACAACGACTTTAAGGATCTAAGCGGCGAAGCACTGAAAAAAGCCATTTCCGACTCCATTCGTCAAAAAGACGGCAGTAGTCTTGTGGGTAATATGGCCGCCCAGGGTACCACCCCCCGTCAGCTGACAGATCTGATCGGCTCTTTATGCGATCTGACCAGCGGCTCCGGCGATAAGGGTACACCCATCGTTTTGGTACAGGGCTATTTCGATAATTACACAAACTGACGGAGGGCTTTAAAATGGATACCAACAAAAGACCGGATTCTATGGAACGGATCACCACCGTTCAACTGGCACAAGACTTTATTCAGGAACAGGTTGCCGCATTGCAGGCACAAATCGGTGACAAGAAGGTGCTGCTGGCACTTAGCGGCGGCGTAGATTCCTCCGTTGTTGCCGCTTTGCTGATCAAGGCCGTAGGCAAACAGCTGGTTTGTGTACACGTCAATCACGGCTTGATGCGCAAAGGCGAAAGCGAGCAGGTCATCGAGGTGTTTGGCAAGGAGCTGGATGCCAATTTGATCTACGTGGATGCCTCCGACCGTTTCCTGGACCTGCTGTCCGGTGTCAGCGATCCGGAACAAAAGCGCAAAATTATCGGCAATGAGTTTATCCAGGTATTTAACGAGGAAGCCGGCAAGCTATGCGGCATCTCCTTCCTGGCTCAGGGCACCATCTATCCCGATATCATTGAGTCCAACGGCGTGAAAGCGCACCACAACGTGGGCGGTCTGCCGGAAGATATGCAGTTTGAATTGGTGGAACCGCTGAAACTTCTCTACAAGGACGAGGTACGCCTTGTAGGTGACGTGTTGGGTCTCCCCCACAATATGGTCTATCGTCAGCCCTTCCCCGGCCCGGGACTGGGCGTGCGCTGTTTGGGCGCCATTACCCGCGACCGACTGAATGCCCTGCGGGAAGCAGACGCCATTTTACGGGAAGAATTTGACAACAGCGGATTATCTGCCCACGTGTGGCAATACTTTGTAGCTGTGCCCGATTTCCGAAGTGTCGGCGTAAAGGACGGCAAACGGTATGAGGGCTGGCCCGCAATCATCCGTGCAGTCAATACCGTTGACGCAATGACTGCCACAGTGGAAGAGATCCCCTATTCCCTTCTGCATAAAATTACAGACCGCATTACCGCAGAGGTGGATGGCATCAACCGCGTACTGTACGACCTGACACCAAAGCCCATCGGAACCATCGAGTGGGAATAATACCAAAAACGCTGAAAACCCGCATAAACACTGGGCTTTTGAGGTTTGAAAAAGCCTCGTGACAACGTTTTGACAACAATTTCAGATTATTCATAAATAAAGAGCTAACAGATTTTTGTTACAAAGTCTGTTAGCTCTTTTTGTTTTTTATAAGTCAATATTAATTGCAAAAACACCCAAATTCAACGAAAAACTTAATCCTTTAATAATTTTATGATGTGCTTTTATTTTAGATATCAAATTTTCATTTTCATTTTTTGCGAAGGAAACAAGATCAAGCAATAATTCAGTACTATTAGTGTAGGTTTCATCAAGAACTTGGAACGGTATGTGAACGATAGCATCTCTATTCGTTAACCGCTTGGGGTGTTTCCACATAATGAGCAATCCCGGAACCCGTGATTCGAACTCTCTTATATAGTCTGCCAACTCTGATTTGGATGTAACTACATCGTGGAGCGCTTTTGCTAAATCCCACTCTAAATGCCCTTTTTCTGTATTTTGGATGACAGCATTATTTTGTCCTAATCTGTCAGCAATTATATTAAACCCCTCTCTAAATAAATCATTAACCATACTACTGTTCCTGTAATCACCAACAAGAAAGAAGTAACAGCCAAGATTTTCAGGAAGGTTATTAATAGTGCTTATTCTGTATCCCATATTATTTTTCACTCCTTAACGAATCAAGAGTTTCCCTTGTACGCTGTACCTCTACTTCGGGATATGTATAACGCCAATGATCATATTCCTCTTTGCTGATTTCTCCGTTGCGATACTTATCTGCTTCTTTCTGCCAAGCGGTAAAACGCTCAAGTAAAGAAATGTAAGATGTGCCTCTGTTCTTATCAAGGCGGATACAAACCTCGTCATCGAGCTTGTCAATCTTCAAGCCGTAAATATCCTCTAATGCAAAGAGGGTATGCATAAAGCCGAGATCCGTATCAATATCAGGAACA
>JAGASJ010000040.1 GCA_017621795.1 Oscillospiraceae bacterium
CCATCGACATTTTGTGTGCCTGCCTGATCGCGGCAATCGACATTGCCTTTCCGCTCATCACCCGCACGGTGCTGTATGATTATCTGCCCAACAACCGTTATACCGTCTTTTTCATCATTATCGGTGTATTAGTGGTGTGTTACCTGATTCGCGCGTACCTGAAATATGTGGTGGCCTATTACGGGCACACCTTCGGTATCCGTGTGGAAGCGGATATCCGTGCGGATCTGTTCCGTCACATGCAACGCCTGGGCTATGACTTTTACGATCGCAACCGCACCGGTCAGCTGATGAGCCGTCTGACCTCCGACCTGTTTGAGCTAACGGAACTTGCCCACCACGGCCCCGAGGATCTGCTGACCTCCGTGGTGACCATCATCGGCGCGCTGATCGTAATGGCCACCATCCAGTGGCAATTAGCGCTGGTGGTCGGACTGATGATCCCCATTTTTATGGTCGTCATTATGATTATGCGCCGCAGTATGGGCAAGGCATCTGCGGAAGTAAAAAAGAAAACCGGTCACATCAATACCGAGATCGAATCCGGCCTTTCCGGCATCCGTACCGCAAAGGCATTTGCCAACGAAACCGTGGAAACCGCCCGTTTTGATCGGGCAAACGACCAGTTTAAGGTCTCCAAACGGGAATTTCACAAGGCAATGGGACGTTTTCACAGTGCGATGGAATTTCTGCTTTGCAGTTTGAATGTGGTTGTGATCGGCGTTGGCGGCTTCTGCATTATGAAGGGCACGATGGATTACAAGGATCTTGTGACCTTCACCCTGTACATTACCTCTTTTGTCAACCCCATGCGAAAGCTGGCAAACTTCTCGGAGATGTTTGCAAACGGCTTTGCAGGTCTGAACCGCTTTGTGCACCTGATGGGCACAGAGCCCACCTTGCAGGATAAGGAAAACGCTCCGGATCTGAAAAACGTAAAGGGTGCCATTTCCGTTCAGGACGTCACATTCGCATACGACGGCGATCTGGACGTTTTGCAAAACATTTCCCTGGAAATTGAGCCCGGCGAGACAGTGGCCATTGTCGGTCCTTCCGGCGGCGGCAAAACCACCCTGTGTCAGCTGATCCCCCGTTTTTACGACGTATCTGACGGCAGCATTTCCATTGACGGGCAGGATGTTCGGGATGTTACCCAGTCTTCCCTGCATCAAAATATCGGCATCGTTCAGCAGGATGTGTTTCTGTTTGCGGATACGGTTTTTGAAAACATCCGTTACGGCAAGCCCGATGCCACCGAAGAGGAAGTGGTCGAGGCGGCGAAAAAGGCCGAGATCTATGAAGACATTTTGGCCATGCCGGAGGGCTTTAACACTTATGTAGGCGAACGGGGAATGCTCCTTTCCGGCGGTCAGAAGCAGCGCATTGCCATTGCCCGCATCTTCCTGAAAAATCCTCCCATCCTGATTTTGGACGAGGCCACCTCCGCACTGGACTCTGTAACCGAGGCTAAAATCCAAAGGGCTTTTGACAATTTGGCAAAGGGGCGTACCACCCTGATCATTGCCCACCGTCTTTCTACCATCCGTGCCGCAAAGCGCATCGTATCCATTGCAGACGGCGAAATTGCTGAATGCGGCACACATTCGGAGCTGCTGGAAAAAGGCGGCATATACGCCGATCTGTACAAAACGCAAAACAGCGCAACCGTACAACCGTAAAACAAAAAAGCAAAGCTTGAGGCGCACTTCCTTACGGAGTGCGCCTCTTTTTATTTGATTGATTAGTTCAGCGGTGTTTCCATCAACACCTGCGTACCGAAGAGGAACAGCACATCGTCCCCGCGGAAGGTCAGATAGCGTCCCAGATCCTCACTGGAGGCATAGCGCAGGTCCACCAAGGTAACTGTGGCATAGCTTTCCACCAGCAAGGGGCTGATGCTGCTGCCAAAGGAATCTCTGAACACGATCAGGCTCTTCCCTGTGGTCGCATTGGGATTTTTAATGCGAACCATACCCAGC
>JAGASJ010000041.1 GCA_017621795.1 Oscillospiraceae bacterium
TGATCCTGAGGCACTAATGCCTCTAAATCCACGATAATCGCTTCACTTCTGGCATCTTTTCTCCATTGTTCCATAAAAACACCCCCGTTTCCTTTATTATACCAGAAACGGAGGCTTATTGGAAGTTTTTTGACAGACTGAAGGGCAGCCCGTATAAACGGGCTGCCCTGTTACGTTATGTTAGGTATTTAGTTCTTGGGAGAGGCGGAGGACGAGTTTGAGGGCGGTGATGAAGCCGGATTGTTGGTGCAGGCGGCGGGGGGTTACAGGTCAAATCCATAATCGCGGCTTTTTCTTGAGGGTCTTGCCGGTTCGTGAGGCATATTGCCACCTTCTATACTATAATTCCAAGTTTTTTCAGTCTTGCCCGGATAGCTCCGGTATTGCGCTTTAATGTTGCAGCAATTTCTTTCATATCCACGCCTTTTTGGTGCAGTTCCCGTAAGCACTGATCCTGTTCCGGGCTCCAGGGCTGGCCCTGATTTTCTGTCTTCTGCCGGTACATTTCTAAGGCCGCATCAATGTTGTCAAGAAGGAATTGCTGCGCCTCCCGGTTGTACACTACGACACAATAGGGGCCGTTCATTCCGTTGCGTGTTTCGGTGCAGATCCCTAACATACTTCCCCGATTCGTAGGCCTTTTGGCAGACCGTCCCTCTGTTGTCGTTTCGGTTTTTAACGCCTCAATACAAAGCAGCCATTCCTGCATCACAGAGGTCGTCAGCTTGACCATATTCTCATTGGCAACCAGGTCGTTCATCCGCTTTACAATTTCGGTGATTGTGAGAGGCTCATCCGAAAACGCAAAATCCCCACGTTTTCCGGCAGGAAGTGCAAAGGGTTCTTTTTTTTCTTTTGACCGGGGCATGACCCCACCGTTTTCGATGACTTTCCCCAGCACATCGGCAACATAGAAGAAGCAGCGAGACAGACGAACGTTATTGACAATGTCCTCATCCGGAATCATGGATCCGTCAATGGGGTTAATTCCATTGGCTAAATTTTCCATATACATTTTCGCGCGTTGCAATGTTTCCTGCTCTGTCATATTTACTCCTCACTTTTTCGTCAATTCATAACTCATATCTACCAGGAACTTGATCTTCTCGTCATCTACGCATTCCTCCAGTGCCACACTCAGCCAGTGGGCCTTGTTCATGTGCCATCCGGGGAAGATTCCCGGTTCCTCCCGAAAAGAGCCAATCAGTCTGGTATCACACTTGAGATTCACCACTTGTGTTTGGCCCTCGCCGGACAGTCCTAGATTCTTTCTGGGGATGTCCATAATGACGGCGTACCACTTCCTGTTCCCATTGTGCCGGAACACCAGAAACCTGGGATACTTGGCAAAGAGATTCTCGCCCTCTGAGCCGTAGGTGTCCGTCAGATAGACGGCTAATTCTTCTCTGTTCATTCTTTTACTGTCTTTTCTTTCACTGCCTTCCGTTTTTTTGCATACACAACAAAGACAACTGCACCGATTGCAATGAATGCTGAAATGGTGATCCACAGCCAGGTATGGTCGTCAGAGGGAATCGTTACATCAGAGGCATCTGCACCGCCCACATCGGACACACCAGATGTGTTGGAGGTGATCACCTTGATTTCCAGTTCCTGTGCTTCTGTAAACGCATACACCACAAACGGAGAGAAATGATACGCAAGGTAAGCAACGCTAAGCTGATGACCATTGGAAGAAAGATCTACCTTTCCAAAATCGAGATCTTCTACATTCCATGTTTCAGGATCTTCCTCTCCAAAGTGCATAGCAACATAATGGGCCCCTATCTTGTTATTAAACACGGAGGATAAGGGATCAAGTGCGTCCAAAGCGAAGGCTTGTGTAACCGTTCCGATCTCATAGCGAGCATCACCGGGTTCGGTGAACAGAGGAGCTCCCGAACCGGACAGAAGCTGAATGTCATTGGCACCGACCAGGTAAACATCATACTTTTTACCCACAGATAGTCCGAATCCGTTAACCTCCGCATCCGGCGTTACTGTTCCAAGGAAGCGGGATCCCGTGGTTGGCACCTTGGTCGGGGTAAGGTCATCATACAGCGATACACCGGCATCGTTTATCATTCCTGCCGGTTTTCCTTCATGGTACAGAACCTTCGATTGAGAACCATTGGCATCTGTATAGGAAACAGGAGCGCTATACAGGACACCGTCTATACGGATCAGTTCATCGTCTGTCTGTTGGATATTTGTCTGAAAACCTTCTGTTTCTTCAAACTGCAGCCTTTCCATATTATACTCACGCATGATACCGTCAGATAAGCTGATCACAGGAAGTACAGAACCGCTTCCGCTGTATCGACCGATGCAGTACTCCTGCTCATCAATCATAACAAATTCGCCAGAACGGTACTCCGTGCCATTGGTGTGGGTGTAAATGGCATCCCGAAGTACAGATGCTCCGTAATGGTTTGCCGAAATATTGGTATCGGGTTTCAGGATAGAAATGATCGGATCGATCCCCATCTTCTGGTTGCTAACCACCAGAGAGGCATCCTCGGGAATTACCGCCCACTGCGACGGCTGAAAAGCTACATCTTCTACCCCGGCATCCTCGTCGATCTTTGTGGGAACAAACTTAAGCTTTGGAACGATCTCGCCATTTGAGATTTTTGCACCACAACCCTTGCAATAAGTATCGCCGGTATAGCCATCTGCAACATAGGTGGCCTCCGAAGCATTTTTGATTTCCGTTCCGCCCGTATGATTTGAGGGATCTATTTCACCGGTGGTGCTGCCGCAAGAGCAAATGGCCGGTGCAATACAGGTCGCTTTGGAATAGCTGTGAGAATGCTGGGGCGTACGCATCTCGGCATAAAGGCAATCCATGCACCAGCGCTCCTGCGTACCGTCTTTGTTCGTGTCCCAGGGTGTAAAGTCGTGGGGTTCGGATGCTACGAAAACATAACCGCAGCTACACATGATTTTATGGCTGGAGCTGTCGATTTTCTCACCAAAGCCTTCGGGAATTTGGTGGTTATTAGGATCTTTTTCGCCGTATGTTGCTCCGCAGCCTTCGCAGCGTGCCGGATACTCACAGGTGGCTTTGCCGCCGTAATGTTCATGGCCCGGGCTGAACTCGCAGACAGTACAACGATAAGGATAAGTACTAAAATCGTGCGCTTCATAACCACTGCACTCAGCGTCTGATGTGATGGTACAGCCATCTGCGATACAGGCGTGCCAATGGTGGGTATCATTTGCCGTCCACCCTCCGGACCAGGAATGGGTATGACCTGTTTCTGTGGCGAATGCTGATATAGGCCATAGACCAAAGACCATACACGCAAAAACGATTATGGAAATAACCTTTTTCAAAATACTTACCCCCTTCTAAAAGATATATATTATTATATCACAGACAAACCTTCTGTTCAAGATATCTGAGGGACAAGGGGACTGTTCTGTTGTCCCCTTGTCCCTTTCAAGCCAGTCGACAATTCGCCCCTTGTCCCCCCAGGTGAGATCGGTATCAAATAAACACTGGGAACAGGAACACTCAACCGTCCCCTGTGTCAATTGGTGAAAAAAGTTTGAACAATTGAAATTATCCCTCGTAAGGACGAATGCGAAGTGTTGCACCAACAGATTCACAAATTTTTCGACAGATCTCCTGTTCTTCCTTTGACACCACTATATCAACGACTGTCATTACCACCGAAGGAACATATTTGGTACACTCTTTTGTGAATTTAAGCATAGCCTCATAGGATTCTATACCGAATTTCGGGCGGACAATCTTTAAATACTCTTCCTTGTTCGTCGCATTTAAACTGATGGAAACGGTATCAATCAATCCCTGCAGCTTAGGTGCGGTAGGTTCATTCCAAATCAGATCCGCAAGGCCGTTAGTGTTGATACGGATTTTGATGTCACTCTTTGACTTGATGTACTTTGCAACCTCAAGAAGATCATAAAGTCGCTCGGTAGGTTCTCCATAACCGCAGAAAACAACCTCGTTGTATTTGTTCAAATCCCATGTATCAATGCTGTCGCACACCTCTTTTACGGTGGGTTCTCTTTCTAACCAAAGGGAATCCGAACCATATACCGATTCCCCATTTTGACGCAAGCAAAATGTGCAAGCGCAGGGACAACGGTTTGTCACATTCACATAGATACCGTTATGTACAGGATATGTAATTGTCATCATAAAACACTACCTCCGTTAAGTTTCGTTTTTATATCCATCTTATCCATAGCTATACCTGCAATTACATAAAGGACGGTACTGAGAGCCGACTGCATTATGTAACCGGGAATACCGGCAGTAGGAGCTACAAAGTTTCCGGTTATTAGTGCCTCATATAAATAGTACCCACCAATACAAAGGGCCCAAGCTGGAATCAGTGCAAGGATGTTTCGTAAGCAGATTATGTTCTTGCTCTTGCGGGAGAAGAATAACACGGTAGCCGTCTTAATAATCATCGAGCCGGGTGCCCAGATAGCAAAACCTGTGAGGCAGTCCGCAAGAAGTGCTCCACCTGCACCGACAAACATAGCGTAAGGTAATGGAAGTAAACTGGCAGCAAGATAAATAAAGGCATCACCAACGTGGGTATAACCGGTATGGCTTGGAATATGTAGATACGCCGTAAAGACAAATACAATTGCAGTAAAGATGCCCGCAAAACACATAAGTTTGATTTTTTCGTATTTCACAATGTACACTCCTATCAAATTTCCGTTAGGAACTCCTCGAAGCAGATACCGTCTGTTTTTGGCAGGTCGAGTTCAACCGTTCTACGCAACACCTTTGCAACAAAAGAAGACGCATGGCGTACAGCATCCGCAAAACCTACGCCATTCACAGTATCCGCTGCTATGATGGTAGAAAATACATCTCCAGTACCCGAGCGAAACGGCCCCACCTTGTGTTCCAAATTGATTTGCGGTTCTTTTCCGTCCTCATAAATGAAGTTTTCTAAATTATCTCCTCGCTCAAGTCCTGAAATCACGATCTTCTTCGGGCCCATATCACACAGGTTCTTACATATTACAGCAAGACCGGCTTCGTCCATATCCGCCTTGTAATCAGCTCCTGTAAGAATGCAAGCCTCGGTGAGATTGGGCGTGAGGATGTCAGCATATGGTACGAGCGAACTCATCTGCTCTGCCAAAAGCAGAGAATACGTGGGATACAGCTTGCCGTAATCGCCCATAACGGGGTCGATAACTGTAATACTCTCCTCGGTTTTGAAAAGTTCCAAGAACCTCTTCACTATTCCGATTTGCTCAGGCGATCCAAGAAATCCTGTTAATATACCTGCAAACCGCAGATCAAGCTTTTTCCACTCATCCATATAGGCGTTCATGTGCTCGGTGTAGTCGGTATAGAAAAAGCTATCGAATCCGGTATGGTTGGAAAATATCGACGTTGGCAGTGGACAGCATTGAATCTTCATAGCGGAAATGATTGGCAAGGATGCTGCAATGGAGCAGCGTCCGAAGCCTGAAAAATCATTGATCACCGCAATCTTTTTTTGACGATTATGAGACATCTAAGCCCTACTCCTTGACTTCATGATTGTAATATTATATAATGATTTTGTAGATATTGAAATAAGCAGTTTTGGAGAAAATAATATATACAGATGAAGTACATAATTGTTAAAGAAAAGCGTCCTGTTTATCTGCAAATATATAATCTGATACGGGACGACATCCTTAACGAGATTTTACCTTTTAATAGTAAGTTGCCTTCTATTCGCATTCTTGCCGAAGAACTCACCATCAGCACTATAACCGTTGAGCATGCCTACGCTCTGCTTTGTGACGAAGGATATATTGAAGCACGGGAGCGAAGCGGATACTTCGTTATCTTTCGAGCAGATGATGGGTTTGTCAGTGCGCCAACCTCAAACATCATCCGAAGAGTACAGCCAAGTAACCACATTGAAACCAACACCGACTTTCCTTTTTCGGTATTGGCTAAAACAATGCGTAAGATTATCAGCGATGCAGGAGAAGGAATGCTGGAGCGTTCTCCCAATCTCGGCACTCTTGAGCTGAGAGAGGCAATCCGCACCTATTTAGCACAAAACCGAGGCTTCCTTGCAGACACCGAGCAGATTATAATTGGTTCGGGTTCCGAGCATCTCTATACTCTGCTAGTGGAGCTGCTTGGCAGAGAACGTGTATACGCCATTGAATCTCCGTCATACAAGAAGATTGAGCAGGTCTACAAAGCATCTGATGTCCGTTTGGAAAAGCTCCCATTGACACTCGACGGTATTGACAGTGCAACACTCAAAAATTGCTCGGCGGATATTCTGCATATCTCACCATACAGAAGCTACCCAAGCGGTGTTACGGCAACGGCATCCAAACGGCACGAATACCTTCGGTGGGCGGAACAAGGAAAGCGATATATCATAGAGGACGATTTCGAGTCCGAGTTCTCGGTTTCAAGAAAGCCAGAGGAAACCTTGTTTTCGCACTCGCTCAGAGATAATGTCATCTATATGAACACCTTTTCCAAGACGGTTTCGCCGTCCTTCCGTATCGGATATATGGTGCTACCGAAAGCTCTTGCGAAGGAATACGAAGAAAAGCTCGGTTTTCTTTCCTGCACCGTTCCAACCTATCTTCAACTCGTTTTGGCAGAGCTGATCACCAACGGTGACTTTGAACGGCACATCAACCGAGTTCGTCGATTAAAGAGAAAGCAGACAAACTAAAACATCATAGCATAGTGAAAGGCGTCGCAGAAATGCGGCGCCTTTCACTTATTGTATTTCACGCGTTTTAAAAAAACGAATAGGTTCGGGACAAGGGGACGGTTCTGTTGTCTCCTTGAACTTAGGTCAAAACAGGATAGGGGACAATAGAACCGTCCCTTTGTCCCTTTATGTTAATTTTATCAGCAAATCGACCACTTATCAACTACTAGTAATCAATAAAGGGAAATAATCGTCTTTTTCTGTCGTTTGGCCTTAGCCGCATATTGAGCTGCGCCGCCCCAGGAGTGGGTGATGTAGGTGACGACGTAGTCGGATTGCTTGAGCATCCATCTGTTACGCCAGGAGATGGCATAATGTGGGTGGACGGACTCGATCCCCTCCGGGAGCATCGTGTCGGAGTAGTCGTCATATTCCGTTTTCTTGCCGGGCATATAGGCCAGGACGACGGCGTACTGGATGTGGGGATATTTCTGCTTTAAGTCCCGCAGCACGCACCGCACATAATAATCAAAGTGTCCCTGATTTCCCACATAGAACATATCCACTGTGTGGTTCTCGATCAAGTCGATCAGAGTCTCACGCAGTTTTGTTTTAATCGTTTCCGGACACTCCCGGTGACCAAAGAATGTACAAGTTGCCATAATCGTTGCTCCTTTTCGGCTATGTATAGCCTAATAGTAGCACGCATAGCCTATATTATGCAACTAAATTGTTTATCCTATTGGTAGAAAACCAATTAGGAGGCAACTTTTATGGATACAATTAGTGCTGTTAGAAACAGAATTCTTCAATTATGTGGTGAAAGAGAAATCAGCATCAATAAGCTGGCTACCATTTCTGCACTTCCTCCCTCCAGCATCAAAAACATTCTTTACGGAAAGAGCCAGAATCCTAAGCTTATTACCATAAAAATGATTTGCGATGGCCTTGGCATCACTCTAGGCGAATTCTTTGCAACATCAGAGTTCAATTCTTTAGAGCAAGAAATCAAGTAGTTGTTTTATGCTCAATCTTAGTTTTTAAATTAGGGACATTATGTAGTAAGGCGTCAAAAACTACAAGACAGGGAAGTGTGGTGTACCGAATGCAATTAAATAAGGCTGTCAGCAAAAGAATAACTGAACTTATGAGCAAACATGGTATGACCAACTATCAGTTGTATATGAAAAGCGGTGTTCCAAAATCAACCATTGGCAATTTGGTAAACTGCACCTACGATTCTGTAAAACTTCGTGTAATCCACGAAGTTTGTCAGGGATTTGGTATCAGTATCACAGAGTTTTTTAACTCACCTCTATTTGACGAAGATAATTTAGACCCCTAAAAGCTTCTGTGCCAAAGGTACGGAAGCTTCTTTCTTTTGACGCTACCCCAACTTTTGATATAGAAGCATAAAAATTACGGGACGGCGATGCCGTCCCGTAAAATTATGCACTATGAATTTTGCATTATGCATTAGAGGGTATGCGGTCTGCGTTTCCGGACGCTCCAGGGAGATGGCAGGGAAGGCAGATCGGACAAACTGAATCCCGAAGCTGTACAAAGGTACAGTGAGAGGTGAAGTTTGTTCGAAGCATAAAATGATTTAAATATTACATTAGAAAAACAACAAATAATATATTTTATGCGGTCTGCGTTTCCTGACGCTCCCTGCGGTTATATGAGGCGTGTCCACTCCGTTAATATCAGTCCGGGAATACTCCAGAAAAGCTGATACAGCAGCACATTCAGCGGCGTCAGCAGCTGCATATTGCCGCTGACAGCCAAAAACAGTATGGCACCCATACCGATAATGCCGCCAACGATATGCACGATCAGCCCCAAATAGGAGGCAATGCCCAAGGTGCGTCCACCTGTAACGCCGAAGCCTACGGCGGTCAAATCGGACTGGGTCGTCAGCACACTGACCGGCATGGTGGTATCGCCCTGCAGCTCTATAATATCCTTGCAAAGCTCCGCATCCAAAACAGACATCCGCTTAGTGTTTACAGAGAATTTATGCCGCAAATAGCCGTGGGTGAGCAGCAGGTCACTGTCGATCAGGGCGCACTGGACACCCTTATAAGAGGTAAGGGTCGTAAAACCGTCGGAAGCGGCACGTGTGCGCTCATAGCTGATGGCAAAAAGTCCGCTGAGCACGCCGTCCACAGCAACACAGACAGCCTGACTGACCCGTAGACCCTGGGGGATTTCCACGCCCATTTCCTGCAGAAAATGCAGGGAGCCTACCAAAACCGGCTCGCTCCGCACCTCACCGCCGATGCCGCCATCGTAGCGGACAAAGTTTTGGGTGCTGAGATGATGACAGTTGCGGCTTTCCAAAAGCTGATCAAACAGCGGAGTCAGACCGCTTCCGTCAGCAGAAATCAGGGCGGCGCAGTATGCCACCACCTCGTCGGGACTGCGACTGCCGAAAAACTTCACACCGTTCATCTTGACCGTCCCCACCGGGAACAGATCCTTGTGGCTAAGGGGGAACAGCAGATTCTTCCGCAGGCGCCGGATGCCGTCCCAGCCGCAAAGCAATGTGCCGATCTTGTTGAAACGGCGTTCCAAAATATCCGCGGGGCGGGACAGACTGATAAAGAAGCTGGCGGGAATAGCGGCAAGCAGTGCTACAGAAGCGGCTTGCAGACAGGCACTGATGCCGTTGATGATTCCGGCGGCCACACCCACTGCAACGGCCGCGCCCAATGCGCAAAGGGCGTAGATAGAACGGATCTTTTCCGGCTTGGTGGGGAGGTTGTAGTGATCCATAAAGTCCTCCACCTGTCCCTCACTGCGGACGATGACGTGATAGCCGTCGGCCTTGGCTTCACTGACCCGCAGAGCGGTGAGATTGGTGGCTTTGCGCAGCGTGTCCATTTGGCGCGTTTCTCTGCGGCGCAGATACAGAGTATCCAGCAGAGACATACAAACCTGAAGGCTAAAAGCGCCGCAGCAGGGCACGCGGAGCTCCTGCAGGCACATCACACCGTCTGCACAGCAGAGCACAAATGAAAATACCAGTAATGAGTTCAGAGAGAAGCGGCGGCGGAACAGATCACTCACGCCCTCGATCAGCTGGAATGACCCCAGCAAGGCGCTGAAGAACATCAGCCAAATCTGCCCAAATACCATCAGCCGAATGCGGTTAGGCTGTACCTTGTCCATTTCGTAGAGTATGGTGGAGCCAATGCAAAGCAAGCTGATGATGGCGGCTAAAAAGATTAAGATGTGGAGCCTGCCGGTCCCTTTTTCAGAGAGCTGATAGTACCGCTTTTCAGGGCCGTTGACCAGCTTCTTTTTCAGCTCCTTCAGGCGGGAATGGGGCTGTACCAATACCGGCTGGGGGGGCACAAAAGAGCTTTCGGGCTGGGTATATTCCGGCATCCACTGGGTGGTGACCGGTTCTTCCGACGGGGGGGCAACAGGCTCTTCTACGGGAGATTCCTCCGTCTGCTGAATAGCCCCAAACTCCAATGTTACGGTGTCGGCAGTAAATTCCTCAGGCACTTCCTCTGCAGGAAATTCCGCCAAGGGATCTTCTGCATATTCCTGCTCAGGCGGTGTTTCCTCCCGTGCTTCTTCAGGAGCGGCTTCGCCTTCCGAATGGTCGGAAAACTCTCGCATAATGGCTTCTAAATCCAGTTCCTGGGATTGTCCCAATTCTTGATTTTCAGGATTGTTTTCCATAAATACCTCCATTAGGATCCAAATTACGAGCGCTGACGCACCGCCTCATACAGCAGGATCGAGGCGCTGGCGGACGCGTTCAGGGATGTGATTCGACCTTTCATAGGGATGTGGACCGTCATATCACAGCTTTTTTGCACCAAACGGCTCATTCCGTCACCCTCAGAGCCGATCACCAGGGCGGCAGGACCTTTCAGGTCCGCCTGATACATGGGCACAGAGCCCTCAGCGGCAGTGCCGAACACCCATACGCCTTTTTGCTTCAGCTCCTCAATGGCGGAGACGATGTTGGTCACCTTGGCGACCTTCATATATTCCAAAGCGCCGGCAGAGGTTTTTGCCACGGTGGCGGTCAATCCCACACTGCGCCGCTTGGGAATAATAACACCGTGGGCACCGGCGCATTCAGCAGAACGGATGATGGCTCCCAAATTGTGGGGATCAGACAGCTCATCGCAGATCACGATCAGAGGGGCTTCATTTCGCTGGGCAGCCACCTGCAGGATATCGTCAATGGTGGCATACTCCCGGGCGGCGGCTAAGGCGATCACGCCCTGATGGGCACCGGTGGTGCTCATAAAATTCAGTTTTCTGCGGTCAACCGGGACGACTACGGCACCGGCCTCTTTCGCCTGGGCAGCCAAGTACTGTAAACCCCGGTCGGTCTCACCGGCGGCAATAAACACCTTGTCGATGGTGCGTCCGCTTTTTAAAGCCTCTGTCAGGGCGTTGCGGCCTTCCAGCTGATTTTCGTTTTCCTCAGGCATCTCCCGTTTGTCCTGTGCAGGACCGGAACTGCGCCGATAATGCTCTTTCATATAGAAATGCCTCCTGTGCGTATAGCTATCCAAGTATAGTTAAGCTCATTATAACAAATAATTAAAAAAGCTACAACAAAAATTTTCATAAATACAATATTTAACAGAAAATTTACCTAAAAAGAAAGTATGTTCGTTGCAGGCGGCGGAAAAATGTGATATGATAGGAAAACCATAAGCTTTAGGAGGTACTAAAGTGGACAAAAATAACGACCCTAAGAAAAATCCGCAGGACTCAGAGAAAAAGCCCCGCGGTATAGGTACGGCATTACTGATCACCATTGTGATCGTTATTGCCATCAGCTTTATTTACAATATGGTGAGCAGCAGCCAGTATAAAAAGGTCACCTACAGCCAATTCCTTGAGGACAAGGATAATGGCAACATCGTGGAAATCGACATTTATGCCGATCGGGTGGAATATTTCACCAAGGAGGAGATGGAAAAGCCTTCCTCTGCCCGTAAGGCGCATTACACAGGCTTGCCCTACGGCAATGCCATGGAGCTAGCAAACGAGCTGGATGCCATGGGCGTCAAGGTCACTTCCCCCATTATTGAAGACAATTCGGGCATCATTATGATCCTGTTCTACGCCGGTATGATTCTGATGACCTTTATGCTGATACGCTCTGTGTCCAAACGAATGAGTGGGGACGGAATGCTGGGCGGCATGGGCGGCAACAAGGCCAAGATGTATATGGAAAAACAGACCGGTGTCACATTTAAGGATGTGGCAGGTCAGGATGAAGCCAAGGAATCCCTGCAGGAGATCATTGACTTTTTGCACAATCCCCATAAATATAGGGAGATCGGTGCCAAGCTGCCCAAAGGTGTACTGCTGGTAGGCTCTCCCGGTACAGGTAAGACCCTGCTTGCAAAGGCCGTAGCCGGTGAGGCAGGCGTGCCCTTCTTCTCCATTTCCGGTTCGGATTTTGAAGAAGTATTTGTTGGCGTGGGTGCAAACCGTGTCCGCAGTCTATTCCAGCAGGCAGAAAAGGTCGCGCCCTGTATTGTGTTCATTGATGAGATCGACGCAGTAGGTCACACCCGCGACAGCCGCTTTGGAAATAGCGACCAAACACTCAACCAGCTCTTGGGTCAGATGGACGGCTTCGATTCCTCCAAGGGCGTGGTGATCTTGGCGGCTACCAACCGCCCCGAAATTTTGGATAAAGCACTGCTTCGTGCCGGTCGTTTTGACCGCCGCATTACGGTAGAGCTTCCCAATCTGCAGGGCCGACTGGATACACTGAAGGTGCACACCCGCAAGATCAAGCTGGCAGAAGATGTAGATCTGCGACGCATTGCCCAGGCAACCGCCGGTGCAGTGGGTGCAGACCTGGCAAACCTGGTCAACGAGGCGGCCCTTCGTGCGGTGCGCCACGGTCGGAAGCTGGTCAGCCAAGAGGATCTGCTGGTCTCCTTCGAGACGGTTATTGCCGGCACAGAGAAGAAGAATACCGTGCTGACGGATACAGAAAAGCGGTTGGTTTCCTATCACGAGGTAGGTCACGCGCTGATCGCCGCACTGGAAAAGAACAGCGAGCCGGTGAGCAAGATCACCATTGTGCCCCATACCTCCGGCGCATTGGGCTACACAATGCAGCTTCCGGAGGAAGAGAAGTTCCTCCACACCGCCCATGAGCTGAAGGCACAGCTGCGTATGATGGTGGGCGGCCGTGCGGCAGAGGAAGTGGTGTTCGGTGTGCAGACCACCGGTGCCGCCAACGATATCCAGCGCGCCACATCCCTGGCACGAAATATGATTGCGCAGTACGGTATGTCTGACGCCTTGGGTCTGATGGCCCCGGCTTCAGTGCGCAATAAGTACTTGGACGGGCAGGCATATATGGACTGCTCTCAGGAGACGGCTGCCCGCGTAGACGCAGAGGTGCAGAACTTCCTGAACGAGGCACTGTCCGATGCTAAAAAGCTGCTTATCGAAAACCGCGGCCTTTTGGATGAGATATCCGAATACCTGCTTAATAAAGAGACCATCACCGGCGAACAGCTGATGGCGTTTATCAGAGCAGATCAAGACAAGAAAGAAGAATCCTCGGCAGAATAAGAATGAAAGGCTCCGAACTTGGCGTTCGGAGCCTTTTTGCATCAAGAAAACCACGCGTAAGGGCAGTGCACCATAGTGATAAAATGGTTTTGAACGGTCCCTTTTCCGCTTAACCGCACAAAAAAATCCCGAAATGCGCCAGCATTCCGGGATTTTTATTATTTGTTAACCAAAAAAGTTACCACTTCAAAACTGTGCA
>JAGASJ010000042.1 GCA_017621795.1 Oscillospiraceae bacterium
AACTACGGTGATGCATCCAGAAAAATAGTGGACTATATCGAGCTGTATTATAATGCTGCAAGGTTGCACTCTGGGATTGCTTATCTCATTCCAAATGAATTTTTAACTCTTTTATCTGTCAACAAAACTTGACAAGTTTCACTGAGGTATTTGCTTCGCAGATTTATTTAAAATCATCCCACAGGGATACCTCTCAGTCAATTTTGGTGAAGAGGTAATAGTGAAGAGTGAAGAACTGAGGTATCTGCTTCGCAGATTTATTTAAAATCATCCCGCAGGGATACCTCAACTTTTCACTTTTCACTATTCACTATTCACTTTTCACTACTTTCCCCAAATTGGGGAAAGCACAGGCGGTTGCCCGCCTGTGCTTTTTTAAGGTTCATTAGAACAGGCCGGATACCTTGCCGGTCTCGGTGTCGACGTCAACACGGCGGTATGCGGGGTCAGCAGCAGTACCGGGCATCATGGAGATGGTACCTGCCATGGGGCACAGGAACTTGGCGCCGCCGTACTCCAAAATGTCACGGATGGTCAGCTTCCAGCCGGTGGGAACGCCCTTCTTGGTGGGATCGTCACTGAGGGACAGGTGGGTCTTAACCATCATGGTGCAGTAGTCTGCGTACTTGGGATCGGCCTCGAAGCGCTCAGCCTTCTCCACAGCCAGGGGCTGCCAAATAACGCCGTCAGCACCGTAGACTTCCTTGGCGATCAGCTCAACGCGCTGACGCAGAGGCATATCCAGGTCGTACAGGAACTTGACTTCGTTCTTGCTCTCACAGGCTTCCACAACGACCTGAGCCAGCTCAGCAGCGCCTTCGCCGCCGTAACGCCAGTGGTTAGACTCGGCGCAGCGGACACCGCGCTCAGCACACATCTTCTTCAGCAGAGCAACTTCTGCGTCGGTATCGGTGTAGAAGCGGTTGATACATACAACGGGGGTGATGCCGGACTTCTTGATGGTGTTGACGTGGTGGAACAGGTTGCAAGTACCCTTCTCCAACAGCTCCAGGTTCTCCTCCTTGTACTCCTTGGGCAGGGGTGCGCCGGGGGTAACCTTGGGGCCGCCGCCGTGCATCTTCAGGGAGCGAACGGTGGCAACCAGAACGGAAACGTTGGGGGTCAGGCCGCTCAGACGGGTCTTCACGTTCCAGAACTTCTCGAAGCCGATGTCGGCAGCGAAGCCGGACTCGGTCACGTGGTAGTCAAACAGCTTCAGAGCCAGGCGGTCAGCGATAACAGAGGACTGGCCGATGGCGATGTTGGCAAAAGGACCGGCGTGGATCAGCACGGGCTGATGCTCAACAGAGTAGCACATGGTGGGGTTGATGGCGTTACGCATCCAAGCGGTCATTGCGCCGGCAACATCCAGGTCCTCACAGGTAACGGGCTTGCCGCTGCGGGAGTAAGCCACAACCACATTGCCGATACGCTCGCGCAGATCCTTCAGGTCACGGGCAACAGCCAAAATAGCCATCAGCTCGGAGCCAACAGCAATACCGAACTTGCTTTCCATCATAAAGCCGTCCAGACGGCCGCCGATACCGATGATGATGTTACGCAGGCTCTGTGCGCAGAAGTCGATGATCCAGCCCATCTCCACACGCTTGGGGTCGATGTCCAGACGCTTCAGGCCCTTCTTAGCCAGCCACTCGTCGTTGTTGTTGCGCTCGTGCTGCATACGGGCGGTCAGAGCGACCATTGCCAGGTTGTGGGCATTCATAATGTCGTTGATATCACCGGTCAGGCCCAGGGAGAACTCGGTCATGGGCATCAGCAGGGCGTTACCGCCGCCGGCTGCAGTACCCTTCACGTTCATGGTGGGGCCGCCGGAGGGCTGACGCAGAGCACCGCCGGCATTCTTGCCGATGTAGCCCAGGCCTTCGATCAGGCCCAGAGAAACGGTGGACTTACCCTCGCCGAAGGGGGTGGGGGTAACTGCGGTGACCTCGATGAACTTGCCGTCGGGCTTGTCCTTCAGACGGTTCATAACCTTGATAAAGTCGATCTTGGGGGTCTTGCCGTAGGGGATGATCTCATCCTCCAACAGACCCAGCTTTTCCTGGAAGTAACGTACGGGAGGCAGAGTCTTCTCTGCTTCCTCTGCGATTTGCCAGTCAGCATACATCGTGGGGTCTAACTTGGTGATCCCCTTCTCGTCTACGTACTTGCCATCTACAAAATTGATTGCCATAAATGACTCCTCCTTATAATTCGTGCCGTAAATGCGACACTGATTTACAAATTTATTCTTCGGTGACGTTGGCGTTTTCCCGAATCAGGCTCATCACCTTGCCGGTAAGCACGCTTTGCACCAAAGCCTCACGGAACTGGGCGGTGTAGTAGGGCTTCAGCTCCTCCACGGTCATATTGTTCTGCCGTGCCACCAGCGCGGTGGCCTGACCCAATTCCTCATCGCTCACCTGCAGATTCTCCAGCTTCGCGATCTCATCGATCGCCTTCTGCTGACGAAGCTGCGCACGGGCAGAGGGCTCCATATCCTTCAAAAGCTCCTGCTCGTTGGTGGTCATAAAGCTGCAGTACATCTCCAGGGTCAGCCCCTGCTGCTGCAGCTGGGCCTCAAAGGCCTTCATCTGCTGATTGACCGCCTCGTCCAATTCCTCCTGGGTGGGGGTATATTCCAGCGTCTCGGCGGCTTGCTTCAGAAGACGGTCCTGCAGGTCCATTTCGCCCCGCTGGTCGCTGAATTGCTGCATCTGCTGCCGCAGCTTGTGGCGAAATTCCGCAAAGCTCTCACAGCCGCCCACCTCTTTGGCAAAGGTATCGTCTGCCTCATAGGGGGTCTTCAGTCGGATGGACAGCAGCTCGCACTTGAACACTGCCTCTTTTCCTGCCAGATCCGGGGCGTGATAGGCATCGGGGAACTTCACCTTCACGTCTACCTTTTCGCCGGGCATCTTGTCGATCAGCTGCTCTTCAAAGCCGGGGATAAACATCCCGCTTCCCAGCACCAACGTCTGCTTTTCCGCAGTGCCGCCGGGAAATTGCACGCCGTCACAGAAGCCTGCATAATTAAGCACCACTTCATCTCCCTTTTGAGTCGGACGGTCAGATACCTCCGCAATGCGGGGATTCTGCTGCACAAGCTGCTGAATGTGACGGTCCAACTCCTCATCGGTGACGATGTGGCGTTTGTGAACTTCCTGTAGATTTTTATATGTAAAAGGCATATACCGGATTCTCCTTAGCAAAAATCAGTAGGGTTTTGATCCATCTGTTACTATACCATATAAATAGACAATGGGCAATGATTTTTTCCGCTTTTTTAGGGAAAAATCCTTTTATTTCCTAAGACCAAAGGGATTATAAAAATAACTGTTGCAAAAAACAATATAGTTATGATATTTTATTTATAGTTTATGCCTATAGATTACACAGGCTCGTCATTTACACCCGATTCAGGAGGCTTTATGAATTACAACTATTTGCGGTATTTTTCAGTGCTGGCACAAGTGGAGCACTACACCCTGGCGGCGGCAAGATTGGAGATTTCCCAGCCCTCTTTAAGCAGTGCCATCCACCACTTAGAGGATGAGCTGGGGGGTGTCAAGCTCTTTGAAAAGGCAGGACGGAATGTACGTCTGACGGAAGAAGGGCGATTTTTTAAGGAGCAGGTGGATGCGGCGCTGAATCAGCTTCAGTCTGCCACCGTCACATTGAAGCAGAGTATGATCAGTGCCCCGGTACAGCTTAGAATGGGTGTGGTATCCGGCACCCTGGGCGGTACCGTTGCCCGTGAGATCGCCGCTTACGCGGCAAAAAACAGCCGTGTGCGGTTTATCATCACCGAAAGTGCCTCCTCCGACCTGATGGATATGGTGCGGCAGGAGAAGCTGGATATTGCGCTGGTGGATACCACCCATCGGGATCGAAGTCTGCATTTTCGGAAGCTGTATCAACAGGATTTCTCTGTGGCACTGCCCAAGAATCACCCTCTTGCAGGCGAAACGATCCTGTACCCCTCCCGTTTGGCAGGCTATCCCCAAATCACCGTGGATAACGAAAAAGACAGCACCTTCGGCCAGTGGGCCTCCGGTGCTCCCGTTTCGGAAAATATTGTATGCAGTGTCAATACCGCCCAGGCGGCGTTGGAGCTGGTGGGTGCAGGCGTCGGCTTTTGCCTGCTGAGCAACAGCTGTGTAACGCCTCGGGAGGATGTGGTGTTTGTGCCCCTTCAAAACCTCCATCAGGCCCTTTATATGTGCATCCTTTATGATAAATGGCTGGAGCCGCTGATCTGGGACTTTGCGGAGGGTTTGGTGCGCACCTTGCGTAAGCACTCCAACTGATTCTGCCGCTTTGCGGCAGTAGTTGAAAGATGAAAGATGAAAACGGAAAGTTATGATGGCGAAAACCGTCAACGCCTCCCCTGTAGGGGAGGTGGGCGAGCGTAAGCGAGGCCGGAGGGGTTAGAGGAGTTTTCGAAATATATCGGAACGTAAAAGAAAGAAGAACCCTCCGTAAACCCCTCAGGCATATTGCCTAAAATCGGCAATATGCCAGCTCGCTGAGGCGAGCCCGGTCGCGGCTCTGACAGTCCACTGGACTGTCATTCACTACCGCGACTGCGCTTCGCTTACCCCTACAGGGGAGCCTTTAGCGCATCCCAAAAATATTATAATCCGTCGGCAGCGCCGACACCTCAACTTTCCACTTTCCACTTTCATTTTTCAACTGAAAATTGGCAATTCATTATAGTATCCCGTAAAGCCGTTTGCCGTTTTCGGCGGTGACGGCGGCGGCTTCCTCAGGGGAGATGCCCCGGATCTCTGCCAGCTTTTCCGCCATACGGTATAAATAGGTGGGGTCGTTGCGTCTGCCCCGGTAGGGCTCCGGCGCCATATAGGGGCAGTCCGTCTCCAGCACGATCCGATCCAAGGGGATCGCGGCGGCGGCTTCAATGGCTCTGCGGGCATTTTTGAAGGTCAGCACCCCGGTAAAGCCGATATACCACCCTAAATCCACCAACTGCCGCGCCAGCTCCGCAGAGCCGGAAAAGCAGTGAAACACCCCGGTGACTGTGGGGAAGCTTTTCACAATGCACAGCCCGTCTTCGTGGGCGTCCCGTTCGTGGACGATCACCGGAAGGCGGGTCTCTTTTGCCAGCTCCATCTGCATCATAAATGCCTTTTTCTGAAGCTGTCGGGGAATATCCTCATAGTGGTAATCCAAACCGATCTCACCGATGGCCTTCACCTTTCTGTGGGTACACAGCGTTCGGTATTCCTCGATCACCTTTTCGTTTACTTCATCTGCGGAGTCGGGATGAGAGCCTACGGCGCAATAGACAAAATCATATTTTTCCGCCAACGCGATGCCGTTTTTGGAATCTTCCAGATTACAGCCCGGATTCATTACCATTGTAACATTATTTTGGGGCAGGGACGCGATCAGCGCTTCCCGGTCATTACGAAACGCCTCATCATTTAGGTGGGCGTGGGTATCAAAAAGCATACTTTTCTCCTTTTTTCGGATTTACCCTTATTATATACGGAACAAGTTCCACTGTCAACGAAAGGTCTATTCTGCCGTCTGCGGGCATAAGCTTTTGCAGAAGGAGTGGTATAATGGCAGAGGAATTGGTATTTCCCCACAAGCTGACCCTGCATGAACGGAAAAATCTCAGCCTCAGCGGCGTAAAGGAGCTGGTGCATCTGGATGAAAACCAGGTGGTGCTGCACACCCAGTTGGGGCTTTTGCAGGTCTACGGACAGGATTTAAAGCTGAAAAATCTATCCCCTGACGGGGGACAGGTACAGCTGACCGGTCAGGTGGATGCCCTGATCTATGAAGAACCGGGGCATCTTCGTTCCAAGAGGCACAGAAAATGAATACGCCGGCTACCGACGGATGGCGTTTTTTGTGGGGTGTATTGATCGGCGCCGAGCTGGGTTTGGTCTACTGCTTCCTTCGCCCCCTGCGCCGCTCCCACCCCCATTTGGCAGACCTGCTGTTTCTTCCCTTTTTGGGCTACGGCTGGCTGTATCTGTCCTTTGCGGTGTGCCGCGGGGACATTCGCATCGGATACCACCTGGGCATTCCTATAGGTATGGTGCTTTGCAGGTACACGCTGGGACGGCTCCTACAGCCCCTTTTTGACCTGTTTTGGGGGAGCATTTTCCGATTTTGTGGGTTTATTTGGAAAATTTTTAAAAATATATTGAAAAAAATGAAATTTTTTTGCATTTTCCTCTTTTCAAGATGGAAAAAATGGTTTACAATAATATGGACTTTCCGTCCCCTGAAGAAAAAAAGCAATGGAGGTGTGCCCCGTGGCGAAAACAAATAGTCGCAAACCTGTGCGTTTCGTGTACAAGCGCAGCAGCTTAATGCTCAAGTGCGTACTGCTTGTTACCATTGTGCTGTCTGTGGTGGCACTGACCGCCATTCGCGTTCGTATCGTCCAGTGCAGGGAGCAGACCGACGCGACCCGTGCCCTTGCGGCACAGCAGGAGCAGCGCCGTCAGGAGCTGCAGCAGCATTTGGCCGACAAGGATACTGTTCAGGGTATTAAAAACATCGCCGAGGAAGAGTTGGATCTGGTAGACCCCGACTCCCAATTCTTCGGTGCACCCTAATTCATATCGGAGGAATTTTTCAAAGCATGGAGTTAACCGTGGGAGCCGTGCTGGAGGGTAAGGTCAAAACCATTACCAACTTCGGCGCATTTATTTCTTTGCCCGAGAACAAAACCGGAATGGTACATATCTCAGAGGTCGCCAATACCTATGTCAGTGATATCCGTCAGCATTTAACGGAGGGTCAGGACGTCAAGGTGATCGTCATCGGCGTGGACGGTGGCAAGATCAATCTTTCCATGAAGCGCCTGGAGGCGCGGGAAGCAAAGCCTGAAGGCGGGTTTCACAACGCCCCCCGTCGGGAAAACAATCCCCCCCGTAACCGCACCGCCGCACCTACTCCTCCCCCTGCACCCAAAACCGCAGATCAGCTTTTTGAAGAACGGCTGAAGCAGTTTATGACGGAGTCCGACAGCAAGATCTCCTCCATCCGGCAATACTCCGATCATCGCACCAAGAGCCGTAGAAGATAAATTGCAACCGCTACTGCCTTGTGCAGTAGCGGTTTTGAATACTGTTCATCCGAAGGAGCTGTCATTGCGCGCCGCTTAAAAAACGGCGTGGCAATCCGTTTTCCCATATCCGCATCCACCTTCCGTAAGGACTCGTAGGGGCGGATATCATCCGCCCGCCGTTTCCCGGATACGAAAAGAATAGAGAAGAGAGAAGAGTGAAAAGTGAAAAGTTATGGTGTCGGCGAAGCCGACGGATTATAATTATTTTGATTGAATTTAATGAATTGGCTACGCCATGAATTGATGACAAGTCATCATGAATTGTTGCAAGGCAACATGAATTGAATTGCCAAAACTCTATGCGCCGCAGCGCAATTCATGTGGTGTAACCACAATTCATGCATTGATGCAATTCATGCCTTTAGGCAATTCATTTATACAAGGTGTCGGCGTTGCCGACAGATTATAAAATTTCG
>JAGASJ010000043.1 GCA_017621795.1 Oscillospiraceae bacterium
CGTCATCACCTTCGATGTCTACGGCAATTACGATTACACAGCACCTCAGGGTGTCCATAAGTACGTCAAGCTGGAAATTGCCGCAAGCAGCAAAGCTTTTGCCACCAGTGAAGACCCCAATCAGGTGGTATGGACCCTGGTGGAGACCTGGAAGACTGCAACCATTACCCTGACCGCTGACAGTGACCACGTAGACTTCTTCTACAATGTGGCAGACGGTAGCCACGGAAACGTTGCTTCCCGGTTGCTGCTGGATAACTTCAAGGCAGTAGAGCCGGGAACACCGGACGAGCCGGATGTACCCGATGAGCCCGCCAGCGATTTTGTAAACGGCGTGGACTTTGAGACTGCAGGCGAGGAAGCCTTCTTTACCGGCACCGGCGCGGCTGAGGATGCCACCATCCAAAGAGTGACCTACGCCGATGCAGGCGTTACCGCCCCTGAAAACGGCGGCAGTTATGCCCTGAAGGTGAGCCACGCAAATCATTGCTGGCCCAGCTTCCGCATCAGCTTCGGTTCGACTTTGAAGGCCGGTACCACCGTGACCTTCGATGTCTACGGCAATTACGACTATGCGGCGCCCCAGGGTGTACACAAGTACGTCAAGCTGGAAATTGCCGCAAGCAGTAAGAGCGTTGCCACCAGTGAAGACCCCAATCAGGTGGTATGGACCTTGGTGGAGACCTGGAAGACCGGTGTTTCCTTCACACTGACCGCGGATACCGACCACGTAGATTTCTTCTACAATGTGGCAGACGGCAGTCACGGTGACGTTGCCTCCTGGCTGCTTCTGGACAACTTCAAGGCAGTAGAGCCTGAAGAGACCTCTAACGATTTTGTAAACGGCGTAGGCTTTGAAGCGGACGGAAACGAAACCTACTTTACCGGTACCGGCGCGCCTCAGGATGCCACCATCCAAAGAGTGACTTATGCCGATGCAGGCGTTACCGCCCCCAAAAACGGCGGCAGTTATGCCCTGAAGGTCAGCCACGGGAATCATTGCTGGCCCAGCTTCCGTATAAACTTCGGCTCGATCCTGAAGGCCGGCACCGTTATTACCTTCGATGCCTACGGCAGCTATGATTACGCGGCCGCCCCGGGTGTGCACAAGTACGTCAAGCTGGAAATTGCCGCAAGCAGCAAGAGCGTTGCCACCAGCGAAGATCCCAATCAGGTGCTGTGGACACTGGTGGAGACCTGGAAGACCGGCGTTTCCTTCACACTGACTGCGGATACCGACCACGTAGACTTCTTCTACAATGTGGCAGACGGCAGTCACGGTGATGTTCCTTCCTGGCTGCTGCTGGATAACTTCAAGGCAGTAGAGCCTCAATAAATGTTATCAATTTTGTGTTTCCGGCTCAGCCGGAAACACAAAAGGATATAAAACCCTGCAAGAACCTTAAAAGTGTAAAGACCAAATCGCGATCTGTACAATAATTTAGGAAATGAGGGAAAACTATGCAACACTATGGCAAGAAACTCAGCGCACTCCTTTTGGCATTGTGTCTGATCATCGGCTTTATGCCCATGACCGCAAATGCCGCACTTTTGCAAGGTGAAGACTACATCACCCAGCAGCTCTATCTGGGCGAAGATTTAGTTTTACACCTGCGCGGTGACATTCCCGCGGATTACCGGGATGGCTCTACCGCAACGCTTACCTACGCAGGTAAGACCGATACATACACCATTAACGATCTGACTCCTGATGAAAACGGCATCTATGATCTGCCTGTAGAACTGGCGGTACCGCAGATGACCGAGGAGATCAACCTGGTGCTGAAGGCAAAGGTTGGCTTGATCAATATGGAAGCCATCAACGAGACCTACTCCATCCGTGAGTACCTGAAGACTCTGATCGATGGCAACTACACCCGTGAAACCAAGCTTTTGGCACAGGAGCTGCTGAACCTGGGCGCTTGGGCACAGAAGTACTTTAACTACAAGACGGACAGTCTGGCAAACAAGGGCTATGATATCACCGTATCCAACCCTGTTCCCGCCGAGATCCCCTCTACCACCGTAAACGGAAAGGTTGACGGCGTTGTATTCTACGGCACATCCGTCCGCTTCCTGTCCAAAACCGCCGTTCGTTTCTACTTCCGGGTAAACGGTGATGTGAATGCCCTGACCTTCAAGGCAGACGGCAAGACCTACGTTCCTGAAAGCAACGGCAGCCTCTACTACATCGAAGTAGGCGGCATCAATCCCCAGTATATGAACACCGGCATCAACGTGGAAGTATCCAACGGCACCGATGCCCTGTCCTTCAGCTACGCACCTACCACCTATTTCATCCGCAGCTATCACAACAATGCAGACGAGACCACCAAGAGCCTGATGGAGGCTGCCTACAGCTACTTTATGGAAGCAAAGGAATTTGCAGGTGTTACCGATACCGGCTCCCTGACCTTCCAGTATAAGCAGGGCACTGCCAACACCATCCAGGTCAACACCAATCTGCCTTCCGATATCGCTTTGGCAGACTTTAGACTGACCGATAACAACTGCAGCGTCAACGAGGATGCCAACACCAAGAAGGCAAGCAATGTTGGTATGGCCAACGTGGACGGCACCATCGTTCTGACCTTTAACTTTGCAGAGAGCTTCACCGCAGGCGAGACCTACAGCCTGCCCAAGGATGCCTTCTTCTGCTTCACCGACAACAGCCAGTTTGCACTGGCACAGGATTACATCTTCCAGTTCAACGGCACCGACTGGACGCAGGTCCAGGTTACCGGCGACTTTGAGGCAGGTATTGATTTCGAGGAGATCGGCAACACCCTGCGCTTTAGCGGCGAAGGCCCTGATACCGTATCCGCAACCGTCACAAGAGTTGCCCACAATACCGAGATCCCTGCACTGGCCAATGGCGGCGATTACGCTCTGAAGCTGAGCCACGCTTCCAGCCGCTTCCCCACCTTCCGTATTAACTTCGGCAAGAAGCTGGAGGCCGGCACAAAGCTGAGCTTTATGGCATTTGGTATTATCCTTGGCGACAGCGCGTATAACCACAGCATTTTCGAATTTAACGACGGCGGCGACGCAACCCGTCAGTTTGCCTGCGGACAGTGGACAAAGCTGACCATCACCTTGCCCACTGCTGACGATCACGTGGATCTGTTCTGGAACTTTGACCGTGCACAGCCCACCGATGAAAATACCGCCGGTATGGTCTATGTGGATAACTTTGTGGCTGTTGAAGCTGTAGAGCCCACCGGCGACTTCCTGGAAGGCGTAGACTTCGAGACTGCCGGCAACGAGGGTCTGTTCGTTGCACCCAGCCTGGAAGGCAATGAGTACAGAGATGCTTACCTGGAAAAGGTTCCCTATAGCTTAAGCGGCATTACTGCTCCCGCAAACGGCGGCGACTATGCCCTGAAGCTGACCCATACAGACAACTACTGGCCCATCTTCCGCATCAACTTCGGCACCACCCTGGAGGCCGGTACCACTATTTCCTTCGATGCATACAGCAGAGATATTACCGATTCTGAAATGAATACCGTTACGATCTTTGAGTATGTATCCGGCGGCGAAGCAACGCTGCAGTATGCTTATAACGGCTGGACCAACCTGACCCTCACCTTGGCTGCCGACAGCAGCTATGTGGATTTGGTCTGCACCATGGACCGCTGGGATAAGACCGAAAGCGCTGCCAATATTGAAGTTTACTTGGATAACTTCAAGGCAAAGCTGCCTCCTGTAGAGCCCACCGGCAATGCACTGGAAGGCTATGACTTTGAAACCGAAGGCCATGCAGAGCGCTTTACTGGCATCGGTGCAACGCAGGATGCAACTGTGGAGCGCGTAACTTATGCTGACGCAGGCGTGACAGCTCCCGAAAACAGCGGAAGCTACGCTGTAAAGCTGAGCCACACCAGCCACTACTATCCCACCTTCCAGCTGGACTTCGGTCAGACTCTGAAGGCAGGCACCACCATCACCTTCAATGTGTACGGCACATTTGACGGCTGGCAGTCCGGTAACGATATGAACATCGAGTTCACCGGCGACAGCGGCAGCGGTCAGGTGGTATATATGATTCCCGATGCTTGGTTTACCGCTTCCATCACTCTGACGGAAGA
>JAGASJ010000013.1 GCA_017621795.1 Oscillospiraceae bacterium
ACGATCAGAATGACCATCAGCATAAAGTCCAAAAGAAACGCACCAATGCGCTTGGTTACAGGGGCTTTTTGAATATCGTAATACATTTTTTCATCTCCGTTTGGTCCGATTTTATCCACTCAACAGTATAGCACAATACCGTCTAAATATCTACTGTTTTTTTCGCTTTTTCCCGTTTTCACTCTAATTTAATTTATTTGTTTGAATTTTACCCTCTTACCGCCCGTTTTTTCAGCATTTCCGCTAAAGAGAGGGGGATGCACAAATTCCCCTGCCCTACGCCTATGGCGATATGGGGCTTGTTGGTGCCGTGGTAGTCACTGCCGCCGCTTTGCAGAAGGCCGAAATCCTCGGTGATCACCATAGAGCGCACGGTCGTCTGCTCGTCATAAGCGCTGTAATGTACCTCCATACCGTCCAGCCCCGCCGGCACAGCTTTTGTAAGAAAGTCCCGCAGCTGCTCCTCGTTATAAGTCAAAAAGGGGTGGGCCAGCACCGCCACCGCCCCAATGCTTTTAATAAAGCGGATGACTTCCACCGACTGAAGTCGCAAAGGTGGGATGTAGTAGCCTTTGGATGCCGACAGATATTCGTCAAATGCCGCCTTGACGCTTTCGCAATAGCCCTTGCGCACCATCTGCGCGGCGATCACCGCCCGGTTTACCGACCCCAGGGCGTTTTTGGCAATGGCATCGTAGTTGAGCTCAATACCCGCTTTGCGCAGACGCTCCACAAGTTGGCGGTTGCTTTCGCTTTTGCGTATCATAAACCGGGCCAAAAGGCTGTTGACCGCCTCGTAGTGCTGCGGCTGAATGAAAAGCCCCAAAATATGCAATTCATCCCCGTTGTGTTCCGTTGTGAACTCGCACCCGGGGATTACTTCCACGCCGCTTCCCCGGGCTGCCGACAGCATGGCAGGCAGACCGGCCACTGTATTGTGGTCGGTCAGGGCAATGGCAGAAAGCCCCGCCATTTGGGCGTTTTTTATAAGCTGCTCGGGCGTGTCCGAGCCGTCGGAAAAATGAGAATGCACGTGCAGATCACAGGTTTTCATATCGTTCTCCTGTTATGGGAATTTACCGTTTCTTACCTTTTTTGAGCAGGTCCGTAATCAGCTCCTTGGCGGCCTGCTGCGCATCTGCGCCGGATACGATGTAGTCGCAAATACCGGCGTTTTTCTCCTCCGCCTCCAGCGACATGATTCTTCTGACCACTTCATCCTTGCTCAGGGTCTTTTCCAAAATATTTTCCAGCAGCTTTCTTCTGCTGTTCTGCACATAAACCGTGGTAACGTTGGCAAAATGGGTCTTCAGGCTCATTGCACCGCAGATGTCCATAACCGTCAGCACGTTCTTGCCCCGGGCCAAAATGTCCTCCACGTCCTTTTTGCAGCAGCCGTAGTGGTTGCCCGCATAGGTGGTGGATTCAAACATTTCGCCGTTATCCTGCATTTTGCGGAATTCTTCTACCGGTACATAGTGATACCATTCACCGCCTGCAAGGCCCACCGTGGCATCGGTGGCATAGCTGCACAGGCGCTCAAAAGAACGGGATTTTTTCATCAGCTGCTTGGCGATCTCCCGCTTGCCGCTGCCGGAAGGTCCAACCAGCACCAAAATGCCCGGACCGTCGCTGAAGCGCTGCTCCGGATGGGGATTGTAGCTGTCGGAAATGACCTCCACGACCTTCAAAAATTCATCGTAGGTATTCACTGCCAGTAAACCGGTGGCATCCTGATTCCAGGGACGGCGCATCAAAATGGGATATGCCGCAGAGGAAGCCAAAATATTGTGCATCCCGTCGTCAAACAAAATGTCTACATCAATGCGGTCCTTGCCTGCGCCCAAATAAATATGGTCACGGGGAATTTCGGGAAATTCCTCCATGATCCGCTGTGCGCGGATAGACATATATTCGGGATAAACCGAGGTGGAAACATACACTTCCGTCATACAGCTGAGCTTACGCACAAACTCCTTTGCGCCCTTGATCACCGGCTGTGTGCGGAAGAAATCCGGGTCCTTGAACATTTCAAAAATCACGTCCGCGCGGGTGCCCAGTGTCCCCCAGCGATCCACCTCGTAAATGGTCAGCGGGGGATCGAATTTATATTTTTCGTTGGCCAAACGGATGGCATAGGGAATGCATTCCATCAGCAGATCGTCAATATCCAGGGCGGTGGAAAGCTTAAATTTTCTGTTCATAACAAACTCCCTTTCTTGGGCGCCGGGCGCAGTTTCACTTCTACTGACATTTTACTCAATTTTGCATCTAAAAGCAACAATATTTTACACTTTTTTCGGCATTTTTACACCGTTTTCCTGCAA
>JAGASJ010000044.1 GCA_017621795.1 Oscillospiraceae bacterium
GTGATGCGCCTCGTCGATGACGATCAGGCCCGGGGATTCGTCCATGGTCTCTCCGTTACGGGACAGCCACTGGATAGACAGCACCTTCACCCTTCCGACTTTTTGAGTCCTGCCGCCGTCATTTCCCATTCCATAGCGGGCCACTGTCTCCTCTATCTGCTCCACCAGTTCCCGGCGGTGCGCAACGATCCATACCGGAGCGTGGGAAGCGTGCAGGAATTCCCTCACAATGGCGGTTAGCAGATGTGTCTTGCCCGTACCGGTGGGCATCTGTACCATCACATTCACATTCCGATGAAACTCCCACTCCTCAAAGAGGCGGAGCTTCATCTCCTGCTGGTAGTCGCGAAGATGTTCGGTTATGCTATGTTCGTTTGTGCTATACATGATACAGATACCGGCCACTGCCGGCTATGGGAAGGTTCATACCTCGGGGGTCTCTTTCTTTTTCCAGTCCATCAGTCTCTGCACCGCTTTAGAGCCCCAAAGGCAGAGGTCCTCGTCGTCCATCTTATGCACCAAAAAGAGGAAAAGACGGAGATAAAGTTCTAAACGATGCGAGTCCCCTTTTTAATATGGGCATAGGTCTGCTTATTCATCTTGATAGATGATGTAACCTGATTGATACTCAATCCGCAAATAATCCGCATGTCTTCTATCAGAAGGCCTGCAAGTTGAAATAATGATTCGTGATTCATACTTTACTGTTAAACAATGTTTATTTTCTGAGTTTATTTTTCAGGTGGTTCAGTTCCCACGTGAAAACTGAACCACCCCCAATTTCAAAGGCCGTACCTTGCGCCCCGAATAAATGAAACAAGCACCCGATAATGGAGAAAAACAATTTTATACAGCCTGTCGCACGCTTCCACTCCCTGCGCGACACCCGGCCCGAACCCACCACCTGGCAGGTTCTTTTCAAGGAGATAACCGACGACACCCATACCGCCGCCACCCGTCATTACCGCACCCATCTGGCCACGCTGCCCGCCATCGAGGCGACAAGCGACGCGCAGCAGCTGGAGCAATGGAAGCTCACCAAGAGCAACCTCAAGAACGCACAGCCGGCATTCATCCCCTCCGTCCTGCTGGAGGGAGGGAGAACCTACGCCCATGTCAAGGGATTCACGGGATTTATCATGGTGGACATAGACGGCATCCCCCCCGAGCGGTTCACCACCATCCTGGCTCTGGTGAAGGAGGACATTCATTCCTTCCTGGTGTACACCACCATCTCGGGATGCGGCATCCGGGTCATCAGCCACGTGGAGGGCGGAGTGGCCAAGGCCAACTACCGCATGGTATGGGAGTGGGTCAACGACCATTACGCCCGCCTGTGCGGAGTGGAGATTGACGGACAGTGCAAGAACGCCACGCGCATGTCGGTCCTCTGCCACGACCCCGAAGCCCTGCTCCGCCCCGAAGCCGCCTCTTTCAAAGTCAGCGAAATGAAACCCCGTGAAAAGCCGAAGCACGGCAATACGGTAACGGCGGAACGCGCCTACAAGGTTATCCGGACGCAGCTGGACGAAGAAGGAATCACTTACACCCCAGGCAGCTATAACGACTATGTCAGCCGCTGCTTCTATCACATGAACCGCTACGGAGTTCCGCAAGCGGATACCGAAACATGGGCCCTGCGGATTTTTCCCGATTATCCGCGCGAGCAATTGCTTCCCATTGTAAAGAGTTGTTATGTGCTTACGACGGAGTTCAACACCGTCCCCCTGCCCCGTTCCGTCCCAAGAAAGGAGAAAGCCGATGATCCGCATCACAGGAAGGCTACCGTGGAGGAAATGGAAACATTCATCAACGGATATATGGAAATCCGGATGAATGCGCTCACCCATCAGATTGAAACACATTTGATTCCGGATGCCGCCGCCGACCCTTCCACAGTTTCCGCCGGACACTGGCAACGGCTCACCGACCACATCGAAAACTCCCTGTGGTGCGCCATGCAGCACCATGGAATGTCGGTCAATCTGAACGAACTGCATACGCTTCTCAGCAGTGATTTCGTAAAAGAATATCATCCGTTAAAGAATTATCTGGACGGCTTGCCCCCGTGGGACGGGAAGACCGATTACATCAGTCAGCTGGCCGCAATGGTGCATGTAAAAGAAAGTCCGCATTATCCGGCGCAGGGCAAAAGTCCGCGCGACCTCTCCGATGCTTCTGTCCGTTTTGCCGACATCCTGAAACGCTGGCTGGTTTCCATGATTGCCGCCGCTCTGGACGAAACCGTGGTGAACCAGGTGATCCTCACCCTGATAGGCCGTCAGGGCAGTTACAAGACTTCGTTCATGCAGCATATCCTGCCGCCCGCATTGTCCGAATATTACACCACGAAGAGCAATTCGAGCCGCATGACCAAGGACGACCTGTTCACCATGACCGAGAACCTGGTTATCAACCTGGAAGAGATTGACACCATGCCTCCCTCGGAACTGAACCAGTTGAAAGCGATGGTGACGCAACGATACGTGGACGAACGCCGGGCCTACGGGCGAAACAAGGTGCATCTCCCTCATGTGGCATCGTTTGTCGCCACCGGCAACAACCTCCAGTTCCTCACCGACGACACCGGAAACCGCCGCTGGCTGCCCTTCGAGGTGGAGAGCATAGACAGTCCGTGGGAAACGGAGATTCTTTATGAAGGTATCTACAGCCAGACGTATGCGCTCTATCATGATGTAAACTTCCGTTACTGGTTTACCGATGAGGAAATCCAACAGTTGCGGGGGCATGTACAGCAGTTTGAAGTACCCCGTCCGGAGTACGAGTTGATCTTGACCTACTACCGCAAGCCGGTGGGGCTGGAACGGGGTATCTATATCACTATCAGCCAGATTATCAGCCGCTTCGGAAACACCTCGCTGCGGCTCACCGCCACCAAAGCGGGACGTGCCATGCGCGAGCTGGGGTTCCGGCAGGTAAGAGCATCCGCCGCCAACTATTGGGTGGTGGTGGAGCGCACCGCCGAAGAGGTGCAGCACCTGTTGCCCGACGAAGCGGAACAGACGGCTCCTCCCGGCGAAAAGCCTTCCGCGGAAAGTTACGAACTGCCCTTCTGACTCCCTTAGTGGAGGGTTTGGATAGTTGTTTGATAACTTTCTATTATTATGAGAGTAAAATGTATCTCCCTTTAAAGGAAAGAAGAATCAATATATTATTTATATAAGTTATAAAAAGACCTTCCAAACCCTCCACCTACATTGATATTCAAGTATTTACATAAAGACAATTCAAGAACCATGACCAAACAAGAACTCGCCCTGCAATACTTTCCCGATGCCACTTCCGAAACCGCCGTGCGCCACCTGACGCGCTGGATAGCCCGTTGCTACCCCCTTGCCCAAGCCCTCGCCAGGACCGGTTATCAAAGCCGGAACCGCACCTTCACCTGGAAGCAGGTGACTCTAATCCGCCAGTATCTGGGCGAACCTGCCACCGCATCCTGATTACAAACGCATCCTGATTACACCCGTCTCAAGAAGTTTTTTACGTAGACGGACATAAACGGACATAGACGGACACGGCGGTTTTGCCAAGTGATACCTTTGCAAGCGTCAAGGAGATGCGGCGGACAAGCACGGCCTGTTCAGCGAACCGGCTTAGCTTGTTCTGCGAACAAGGCTAGCACGTTCAGCGTACAAGCACGGCATGTACCGCATAGAACCCCTACCGGGCCTGTTCTGCCGCATTCCTCCGAGACCTGCTGGTCCGGTGGATATTCCGGATAATCCGCCACAGCCGGAAGTGATTGTATAACCATTAAAAACAAAACCATTATGTCGATCAATTACAGTACCGCCATGTATTCCAATCCACTCGACGAGGACGCACCCAAGAAGGCTTACGCCAAGTCCCAGTACACCAACATCCTGACGCTGGACAAGTTTGCCGAGCACATCGCCAGCCACGGTTCCAAGTACAACCGCGCCGACATCTATGCCGTGCTGATGCAAACCGTAGACTGTATGCGTGAGATGCTGCTGGAGGGAAAACGCATCGAAATGGGTGACCTGGGCGTATTCAGCGTCAGCATCCAGAGTCAGGGGGCGGAAAGTCTGGAAGCCTTCAACCCCGCCATCCACATTGAGCAGCTCAACGTGAACTGGACACCCGGCGACCGCTTCCGCAACCTCCTGGAGAATGCCGTGTTCAACCTCGTGCCCTCGCGCCGTGCAGCCAAGATCCTGTTGAAGAGCATCAAAGCGGGCGAAACCACCGTGGACCTGACGGGAGGAGGTGAAGCCGACAAACCCACCGAAGGACAGGTGTGACCCCATTGGGACGGGCCATGTGTCCGTCCCAATTTACTCCAAATTCTTATTACAAACTAAAATTTACAAATTATGAGCGAAAATCATAAAATCACGTGGCAGAAGGTACTCCAGGCCATCATTCAGGCGGCGATTGCCGCCCTCACCGCCCTGGGCATCACCAGCTGCACAACGATTTCCTTTTAGCCTATGGTAGAAGAATCCTTTCCACTGCTCACCGCTGATGAAGAGGTGATGAGCGAACGTGAGCTTCTGAAGGACATCGAGGACGGGCCGTATATGCAGGAGGTAAAGTATATCATCATCCACTGTTCGGCCACCCGCGAGAACCGGGATTTCACGGTAGAAGACCTGTTGCGCTCTCACAGACAGCGCAAGTTCCGCACTATCGGGTATCATTTCTATATCCGCCGCTCGGGCATCGTGACCCAGCACCGGAAGCTGAAGGAAGTGGGCGCGCACTGCCGCCCCTGGAACCGTTGCTCCATCGGTATTTGTTATGAGGGCGGTCTGGATGCGGAAGGCCATCCTGCCGATACACGGACGCAAGAACAATGTGAACAGCTGCTGCTGTTGCTGATGAAGCTCAAGAAACTGTTTCCGGACGCAAAGATCTGCGGACACCGGGACATGCCGGGAAGTATTCCGAAGGCGTGTCCGTGTTTTGATGTGGAAAGTGAATACAGATTTCTGGAAAAGTAAATTTATTTTTATCGAAAGGCTAAGGCGGACAAGTAGCGTTCCGTCTTAGCCTTTTGTTCTAATTTCTTTCTTGTTTTTCATTCCTCCACCACCCACTTTTCGATGTTGTGGGTTTCCGCTAGTTCGGCAACAGGCTTTGCATCAGCCCCACCCTTATTTCACGGTTCGGGATATCCAGCGTATAAAGCTCCGTCAGCTTGTCATAGTCCTTTATCGTGATATAACCGCTCTGATAGAGCAAAGGCACGATGCTTTCCATAGTTTCCGTAGGCGCATCAAAATCAGAAGCCATAGCCTGCAGGCTGTGCCCCACTTCGGAGGGAAGGACGTGGAACTTGCGCAGCATCTCTACCAGATAGGTGGGCGTGCCACTGCCAAACCAATAAGAGTTCAACTCGTCATTGACAAAGGCATTCAGCAGGCTGAACGGATTATAAATATCGGGCGAAGGCCAGGTGAAATGATAACCATCATATTTCTCTTTCAATTTCAGCAGCGTTTCCTCTTTGGTCATTTCCTGTGAAATGGCAAGGTGTTCGATATAACCTGCCATCTGTTCCAACATTTCCTCTTTAGTGATGCCGCAAACGGCAGCGTATGGTTCGTCCATGCTAATATTCGTCATATTGTTCAAAGTGCCGGACATGCTGAGTTGCGCGAACTTGGTGAAGCCGGTCAGGAACACAAAGCGCAGATAAGGGTCGCACGCCTTCAGCGGACTGTAAAAATTATGCATCACGTTACGAAGTACGGGGAGATTCTCCTCCTCGTGCATCACATCCAGCAAGGGCGCGTCATATTCGTCAATGAGGACTACCACCTGGCGGCCCGTCTGTTCGCAGGCACGCATAATGAGTGAAGTCATGCGGTCGTTCAGCTTCACAGCCTCCTCAGACTTGCCATAAATTTGTTCATATCCGCTAAGCTGGAAGTTCAGCATGCTTTCCAATGTTTCCTTGTCCACATGCTTGGCCCGGCTCATATCAAAGTGCAGCACCGGATATTCCGTCCATTCGTTTTCCAGCTTCTCAATGGCAAGCCCTTTGAAGAGTTCCTTCTTTCCGGCAAAATAGCTATGCAGCGTGGAAACCAGCAACGACTTACCGAATCGGCGGGGACGGCTCAGGAAATAATAATTGGAAGCACCGTATGCCATACGGTAAATATATTCCGTCTTATCTATATAAAGGTAGTTCCCCTCTATGACTTTCTCAAAAGTCTGTACCCCTATCGGGCATCTCTTCAACTGCTGCTGTTCCATGATTCATCATTTTTTCGATTGTACTACAAAGGAACAAAATCTAACCGGAAATTCCTAATAGGAGCCTCTTTTTTATGTTATCGTCCAATTTTGACGTGTACCCCA
>JAGASJ010000045.1 GCA_017621795.1 Oscillospiraceae bacterium
CCGTCGTGGAAGAATTGCCAGGTGGTGCCGTCAAACATATTGATGCCTTCTGCGGTATTCTTGACCGCGTAGGAATGGACCAAATCAACATGGAGACATCTGTACAGAATCGTACAGATAGTAAAAAGTCGGTCACTCAAAATGGAAGTGACCGACTCATCCTGTGTTGTTGTCAGGTTTATTTCTCTTGCTGCATAACCAGCTCACCGTTCAGATCATCGATTGTAACCGTTTGACCGGGCAGGATCTCACCGGCCAAAAGCTTTTTGCTGAGCATCGTTTCCACTGTATGCTGCACATACCGACGCAACGGTCGGGCACCATACTGGGGATCGTATGCGGCATTTACGATAGCGGTTTTCGCCGCATCTGTAAGACGACAACGGATCTGCTGTGCCTGCAGGCGACTGTTCAGCTTTGCGATTTGCAGGTCAATGATTTTGGTGACGTTTTCTTTTGTCAGAGGCTTATAGAACACGATCTCATCCAGGCGGTTCAAAAATTCCGGCCGGAAGGATCTTCGCAGCAGCATATCCACCTGGGATCTTGCAGTTTCATCGATGCTTCCGTCTTCACGAATACCATTGAGCAGATATTCGCTGCCCAGATTCGAAGTCAGGATCAGAATGGTGTTCTTAAAGTCTACTGTTCTGCCTTGGGAATCGGTAATACGTCCGTCATCCAACACCTGCAGCAAGACATTAAATACATCCGGGTGTGCCTTTTCCACCTCATCAAAGAGGACCACGCTGTACGGCTTTCTGCGAACGGCCTCTGTCAGCTGTCCGCCTTCTTCATAGCCCACATAGCCGGGAGGCGCACCGATCAGCCGGGACACAGAAAATTTTTCCATATACTCGGACATATCGATCCGGACCAGATTGTTTTCATCATCAAACAATGCCTGCGCTAACGTTTTGGCCAGTTCTGTTTTACCGACACCGGTGGGACCAAGGAACAGGAAAGAGCCAATGGGACGGTTCGGATCCTGAATACCAGCACGGCTGCGCTGGATTGCTTCAGTAACAGACCGTACCGCTTCATCCTGTCCCACAACCCGCTTGTGCAAGGTCTCATCCAAATGCAGCAGCTTCTCCCGCTCACCCTGTACCAAGCGAGACACGGGAATACCGGTCCAGCGCTCTACAATTTTCGCGATTTCCTCTTCGGTGACTCTATCGGCCAGAATGCTGTTTTCCCGGGCGGCAGCGGCTTTGGCTTCTTCCGCCTGCAGCTGTTTTTGAAGCGGAGGCAGTTTTCCGAATTTCAGCTCGGCAGCTTTCTCCAATTCGTAATTCTGCTCTGCTGCTTCGATCTGCCGATTCAGATCCTCCAACTGTTCACGCAGCTGCTGCACATAGGCAATGGCTTGCTTTTCATTTTCCCATTGTGCTTTCATGGCATTGAAGCGATCCCGCTCTTCCGCCAGCTCCTTCTGCAGTTCCGCAAGCCTTCTCTTAGAAAGCTCGTCTTCCTCTTTCTTCAGTGCGGCCTCTTCAATCTCCATCTGGATGATCTTACGGGAGACTGCATCCAACTCTGTGGGCATAGAGTCCATCTCCGTGCGGATTTGGGCACAGGCCTCATCGATCAGGTCAATGGCCTTATCCGGTAAGAAGCGATCGGTGATATAGCGGTGAGACAAGGTGGCAGCAGCAATGATGGCCGGATCCGCGATCTTGACGCCGTGGAACACCTCATAACGCTCCTTCAGACCACGGAGGATTGCAATGGTGTCTTCCACCGTAGGCTCATTGACCAGCACCGGCTGAAAACGCCGTTCCAGTGCCGGATCCTTTTCAATATACTGCCGGTATTCATCCAATGTTGTAGCGCCAATGCAGTGCAGTTCGCCACGGGCCAACATAGGTTTCAGTAAATTACCTGCGTCCATGCTGCCTTCTGTCTTGCCGGCACCTACGATAGTGTGCAGCTCATCGATAAACAGAATGATTTTGCCATCGGAGTCCTTCACTTCATTCAAAACAGCCTTCAATCGCTCTTCAAATTCACCCCGATACTTGGCACCGGCGATGAGGGCACCCATATCCAGCGAGAAAATGGTACGGTCCTGAAGACTCTTAGGTACATCCTTTTTGACGATTCTCTGTGCAAGACCTTCCGCAATGGCCGTTTTACCAACACCGGGTTCACCGATCAGAACCGGATTGTTCTTTGTCTTTCTGGACAGGATCCGAATCACATTCCGGATCTCCTCGTCTCTGCCGATCACCGGGTCCTGCTTTTGTTCCCGTGCCCGTTTGACCAAATCCGTACCGTATTTTTCAAGGGCATCGTAGGTTCCTTCCGGATTGTCTGTGGTCACTCTCTGGTTGCCGCGAACACCCTGCAGCGCTTTCAGAGCAGCCTCCTTTGTAATGCGGTACATATCGAACAGCCGTTTCACGCCATCTCGCGCACTTTCCAGCAATCCCAGGAAAATATGCTCCACGGATATGAATTCATCGTGCATGATCTGCGCCTGATCCTGTGCCGCTGTAAACGTGGCATCCGTATCCGAAGAGATATAGAATCGGTCTGCTTCCCGGCTTCCGCTGACGCGAGGCAATTTGTTCAGTTCTGCTATGGCGGCCGCTTCAAAGCTTTCTACCGTAACATCCATCTTTTTAAGCAGCTGCGGGATCAAGCCTCCCTCCTGGCGCAGAAGGGCAACAAGCAGATGGATCTGTTCCAGCTGGGGATTTCCGTTTTGCACAGCCAGCTGCTGAGCACCTTGCACGGCCTCCAATGACTTTTGGGTATAATTTCCAAAGTTCATAAGAAAACCTCCTTTAATTTCAAGCTCTGACTTACAGAGCGTTCATTTGCTTTTTAACCGAATACCGGCAAAAATGAAAACGGGTCTGCCGCAGAACTTGCAGCAGACCCGAGGAGACGGTTATTCGATTTCCAAACGCCTGCCGGCAGGAAGTGTGGGTTCTGCCTTGGGAAGCGTCAGGCGAAGAACACCGTTATCGTACTTCGCATTGATGTGATTGGTATCCACACCGGAAACATCGAAGCTTCTGGTGTAGGAGCCGTAGGAACGCTCCATACAAATGACTTTGTCCTTCTGATCTTTCTCCTCAACTCTGGAGTGCCGTTCTGCATGAACGGTAAGGGTGTTCCCCTGAATATCCAGGGTAATATCCTTCTTCTCAAATCCGGGCAAATCCGCCTCCAGCAGGTAGTGGTCGCCCTCATCTGTCACATCGGTCTTAAACTCCTCAAGGCCGGCATTGCCCCAAAAGCTGCCAAAGGGATTGGGGAAGAAAGCTTTTTCAAATTCCTCCATTTCACGGAAGGGATTGTAGGTCCGCAGACCCTGATTGTTATTTCTGGTAGTAAGTCCAAACATAATGATACCTCCAATGGATATAAAGTATTTTATGCTGACTTGTTCTCTTTTAACCGATATGGTCAGCGCATACCGGATCTTGCACGCATCCCATAGGTTGGTCATCTCTTTTCATCGTGGTCTTGACCTATTGGTCATCCGTATTATAACCCCCGCGAAACGGGAATGTGTTACCAATTTGTGAATTTTTAGCACTCTACC
>JAGASJ010000046.1 GCA_017621795.1 Oscillospiraceae bacterium
AAAGCGCAGTGGTCGTAAAACAGTAAAAATCAATAGCACCTGAAAACCGTGTGTTTTCAGGTGAGGGCGGCGTGACTTCGGTCACGCCGTTTCCTCTTTCATCAGTTCATTCAGCGGGATAAATCCGATCTCGTCATAGCTGATGCGGATGTCCTGACGGCGTTTTCCACTGCTCTTATCCGGCGCGCTGATATAGATCGCCTTGACCATATCACGCAATGCCGTCGGTGTCAGTCCGGTCAAGTCTTCGTATCGGTGTACCTTCTGAATGAACTTTTCTAAATTTTCGTTCTGTCGTTCCTGTACCTGAATATCCTGCTGTAACTGCTGTACATCCGCTTTCAGCCGCTTCTGTTCGGCTTCATAGTTCCCACTCATCATGGAGAACCGTTCGTCACTCAGCTTGCCACCGGCGTTGTCCTCATAGATTTTGATAAATAGACGGTCAAGCTCCAAAATGCGCTTCTCGGATTTGGCAAGCTGCTGTCTCCATGCCGTGATCTTTTCCTCACCTTCAAGGCGCATACGCTCCTGCATCCGCTTGCGGAAGTGGTCTTCGTAGCGCAGGATATAGGAGATCACAGTCTGCATATGCATCCAGACCATTTCCTCCAGCACAACAGCGCGGATGAAATGTGTTTTGCAGTCTGCCTTGTGCTTGTGATGCACCGAACACTCAAAGAAGTCCTGACGCTTTTCAAAATAGTTGGTCGTGCAGTAATACATCTTCTCTCCGCAATCGCCGCAGTAGACCAAACCGGAGAACAGGCTTGTCTTTCCCGTCTTGCTTCTGCGGTGTCTCTGCTGCCTAAGCTGCTGTACCTTGTCGAACACTTCCACCGTGATGATCGGTTCGTGAGTGCCGTAGAAGATCGCCTGATCTTCAAGGGGCGTTTCGCGCTGCTTCTTATCCCAAATGGAGTTGGTGTAGGTCTTGAAGTTGACCGTACAGCCGGTGTACTCTCTCCGCTGCAGGATGTTGACAATGGTGCTGTCCTGCCAGCGATAAGGATTGACGGGCGCAGACTGCGGTGTTTTCCGTCCCTGCATCTGCTTGTAGGCAGTGGGTGTCAACACTTCATCCTTTGTCAGCTGCGTTGCAATCTGCGACGGTCCTCGTCCCTCCATTGCCATCTGAAAGATGCGTTTCACCACAGCAGCGGCTTCTGCATCCACGATCCAATGCTTGCTGTCCTCCGGATCTTTCACATAGCCGTAGGGGACGTTGACCGTCAGCGGAACACCCCGTTCCCCCTTTGCTTTCTGCACAGCTCTGATCTTGCGGCTGGTATCGCGCGCATAAAACTCGTTGAACCAATTCTTGATTCCTGCAAAATCATTGTTTACGCTGTTGGGGTCTGCGGTGTCGTAATTGTCATTGATGGCAATATACCGAACACCGTGCTGCGGGAACGTGAAGTTGGTGTACAGTCCGGTCAAAGCGGAATTTCTGCCGAGACGGGATAGGTCTTTGCTCAGTACAACAGCGACATTGCCCGCTTCGATCTCATCAAGCATACTCTGAAAACCGGGGCGGTCATAGGTAGTGCCTGAGTAGCCGTCATCCACGAAATACAAGGGGTTCGGAAAATGATGTTCCTTGCAGTATTGCATTAACATGGATTTTTGATTCTCGATTGACAAAGATTCGCCAAGTCTCATATCCTCCTGCGACAGTCTGCAGTAGAGTGCGGTGATCTTATTGGTATTGGTTGTTGCTCCCAACATTTCTGTTTCCTCCTTAGATGGAGCAACTGTCAGTACAGGATTAGCTTGAGATATTATATCATTTTTTCTTGTCTCTGTCATCGCGCATCCTCCAACTTTTCTGTAAACTTTTCCGCTATCATACGCTCCAATTTGCTGACAAAGGTATCCGTTCCGTCATACGTCCCGGTAACGGTGTAGATGGTGCCGCTGATTTCCTTTGTCAGCGTAAATTCCGGTATCCAGTAGGCTGAGATATTTTTTACACGGATGTGACCGTCCTCATCAAAAGAGAAGTCATGCCGCCGCTGTTCATACGGTAGCGGTTCTGCCTTTGCATACGGTTCGGGATTGGTGAAGTAATATTCGGGAATGGTATCTTCGACTTCCAGTGTGTCAAGCCATCGTTCCAATTCCTCCGGTGTCATGTCGATTGCTTTTTTCTGTTCGTTCATAGATAGATCGTCCTTTCTTGTTTATGATTGATGTGAATGAAGGAAGGAAAGAATGAAAGACCGATTACAGTTCGTGTTCTTTCTTCCTCTGCGGCTGACGCTCCTTGTCGTGGAGATAGGTGTCCACCTTGTACTGAATACTCCGCAGCTTTTTCAGATCGCCGTAGATGGGGGTTAACTTCTCACGCTCTGTGTCGTATTCCTCGGCAAGTGTGTCAACTTCCTTCTGCCATTCATCCACTTTCAGTTTTCGTTCAGGCAGATCGACGTTTCCCAGATAACGCTTTGCGGCGTAATACTGAGTGATCTCGTCTTCATGTTCTGCCATATACTTCTCACGCTTTTTGCCAAAACTGCCTTTGGGCGGGATAGCAGACACAATCGGTTTCAGCCGTTTGTAGTCCTCTGCGTTGCGGATCAGTGTCTTCAGCTCTTTCATTGCTTTTTCTTTCTTGCGGAGTTCTTCGTTTGTGTTGTGGACAGTGCCGCTCATCTCCGATACAAACGCATGAAGCTGATCCAAGGTCAGGATGCCTTTGTCCTGCAGAAAAGCAAATTCTTCGGAATACTTTTTCAGATTGCCGATCTGTGCCTTCTGTGAATAAGCGCCGGCATTACGGACGCCGTAATACTCACCAAGCAGCTGACCGATACCGGGAGACTGGGGCGTGTCCAGTTCTTCCTTAATCTCTTTCAGCCAGTCAAGTAGACCGGCGATCTTCTTTTTGATGTTGCGGATCATATCGTTGGTCGCCTTGATCCATCGGTTAAGATTACCCTTATCGGTGCGGACACCTCGCGACTCCATCTGACGGACGGCGGGTCCTTCGTGAACGGTGGGGAGCTGTTCAATGCCCTGACGCTCGTAACTCCGGTTGTCGATACGGCAGGGCAATTCTTTTTCAGCAAATTTGGCGTTGCATAGGTCTGCCCATGCCTGCCGCCAATGCTCTAAGGTGTCGGGACTGCCCCAATCGGTTGTGGGAACAGCATTGAACACATAATTTCCGGCTTCATCCCGGACACGCTCTCCTTGCTCGTCAAGCAGATATTCCCGTTTTTGCTTGTTGCCCCATTTGCCGTTTTCATCCAGAGGACGGATGGGACACATGACGTGAAAATGCGGATTGCTGATGCCGCCGTCCTCTTTGTCCGGTTGATGAACGGCGAAATCCACGATCATGCCCCGGCTGACAAATTGCTCCAACAAAAATTGCCTTGCAAGAGCGATGTTCTCGTCCATGGAGAACTCATTCTGCAAGGCGATGTCAAAACTGTAGGCAAGCTGCGCTTTTGGATGCTGTTCGATTTTTTCAACGGCGTTCCATAGGGTTTCTCTGTCTTTGTAGTCTGGCGGCGCATGGGACGGCAGGATGATTTCGCTGTGTATCACGCCGCCTTTTTTCGTGTAATCGCTGTCCTCGCCGTAATACTCGCTGTGGAGCTTTTCACCGGCGCGATAAGCGGCGGATGCAATAGCGGATTGTCCTGCGCTTCTCTTGATCTGTGTTGCATGAAAATGGAATAATGCCATACTCATTCGCTCCCTTCCTGACGCTTGACAGCGGTTTTGATGTGTTCCTTTATATCGGGTTTGTTCAACACGTTTGCCATAAGAGAGTAGAAGCCCTGTTCGGTCATTTCCTTGACCTCCGGTGCGATACTCTCCACGGCAGCACCACGAGTGATGAGTCGATGCGCCCGTTTGGTACGCTCGCCCTTTTCGTAATACTGCTCACGGTTGAGAAGCCGACGGAGCTTGTGCTGCTCCTGCTCGATCTGCTGCTCGACTTTTTCTTTTTCCGCTTTCAGCTGTTCGATGGTTTTCTGTTTTGCCATAGTGATTGACCTCCTTTAATTTCGGTAGATGGATATGAAAAGACCGCCTGCTGTTCGGAAACGGCAGACGGTCTATGTACAGTATTCTTTTCAGACTTGTCGTTTGGGAATGGTTTGTCAAAACCGTTCCCAAATGACGGGTGTGCAGGGATAGCCGCAAAGCGGCGCAAGGGATGCAGTCCCTTGTCGGAACGGAGTGACGGAAAACAGCCCTGACATTCGGGTGTCAGGGCTGTTCTGCCTCGTGAGGATACGAAGTATCCTCCGCGCACCAATACAGGGGTGTGGAACACCCCTGTATAGAAGTGCGCCCTTGTAACCAAGGGATTATTTAGCTTGTCGTTCGTTTAGTCCTTTTTCGCTACGTTTTCGCAGTACCGCTGCAGGATGGCTGCAGCCTGTGCTCTCGTTGCGTTGCCCTGCGGGTCAAGGTTCATGGTGCTGCCGTCGGCAATACCGGTGATGATGCCCTCGCCGCAAGCCCACTGCATAGCGGGGATCGCCCATTCAGCCACGTCAAAAGCGTCGCCGTAGGAGAGAATATTGGTGTTCTCGCCAACGGAAACATCGTAGCCCTTGTACTTGGCATAGCGGTACATGATGGTCACCATCTGCTCACGGGTGATGGCATCGTTCGTACCAAACTTGCCGTTACCGTAGCCCTCCACGATCTTTTCCTTGGCTGCCCAGCGGATGGCTTCGGTGTACCACTGATTTGCTGCAACATCCTCGAAGTCCATTGCGTAGTTCACAACGGGGCTACCTTCCAGTCTCCACAGGATCGTAACGATCATGGCGCGGGTGGTCGTGCTGCTGGGCGCAAACTGATTGTTGCCGATACCCTGCATCAAACCATTTTCGATGCAGTAGTGTACGCCATCGTGATACCATGCGGTTCTGTCAAGATCGGTATAGCCGTACATCGGGCAAGTCCGGTCGCGCGGGCAAGTTGTGTCGATCTTCTTGTAAGTTACTTCAATCGTGACCTTGCTGTTCGGCTGCTTGAAGCTGTACGTGCCGTCGCCATTGTCGATAACTGTTACGGGATTGCCGTTCTTGTCGGTGGCAATTACTTCGTCCACTTCGTAGCCTGCATCGGGATCGGGGGTGATGGTCACGGTATCGCCCTTTTCGGGATTCTTGGGAGATACGGTCACATCGCCGTTGTCGGAATCCTCAACAACAGGCGGATAGGTGGGATTGACGATCGGGATGTAGATCATCTTTACGGTCAGCGTTCCGTTCACGGCGGTAATCTCATAATTGCCGCTTTCATCGTTTGCGTTGACAACAATGGGATATTCACCCACGCGGTTCATATTGGCATCACAGCTCAGTTCCACGTTGATGGTATCATTTCCAATCAGACCAACTGCCTTATAAGTCAACTCCGGCATACGTCCCCATACATACGCTTCTTTATTGTCTGCGCTCACGGTTATAGACTTTTTGTTGATCGTAAAGTTAATTGTCTTGCTTCCTGCATACTGCGTACTGCTGTCAGGCACCGCAAAAGTTACGCTGTAGTCTCCTGCGTTAACAGGTGCGTCCGAAGTAGGACCATAAACCTTGCCGGTCTTGTCTGTGCCAGTGTAGGTAATGGTATATGCACCGTTATATTCACTGGAAGGCGTTCCGGTATAACCGTGCTGTGTCTCCCCGCTGTAAATCAGATTTTCAGCAGCTTCTACACCGGAAATCGTGACAACGGACTTATCGGTATAGTTGACAGTAATCGTGATGGTCGTAGTGTCAGCATAGTTGCCCATGCCGGTGACAGCAACAGTTACCGTATCGACAGTATCGTTTGTGGTTTTATCCGCCACCAAAGTCAGCACACTTCCGTTCAAAGTGACGGATGTCAGACCGTTATAGCCATCTCCGCTTGTAAGAGCGAAAGCGGGCGTGCCGCCGGGGTTGGTGGGATAACCGCTGATGGCGGTCAAGTCGATTTCAACGGTGTGATTTGCATGATCCTTAACCATAGTGGCTGTGCCGTTCAGCGTCAGGGCATCCGCCTTTGTGATGCTGAACTTAATGGTTTTATCAACACCTTCGCTGTCGCTCCACTTGTAGTTGTCAGGATCGGTCAGAGTAAGAACTACATCGTATTCGCCTACGTTGATGCCGCCCTCATTGGTGGCTACCGTATAGGGCTTGTCCGTTACGTCAACATATGCTCTAAGGGTTTCGCCGGTAAACTGCTTGTTTCCTGCATTTTCGGGAGCCGTTACAGGCTGCTTTGCCACAGTAATACCAATTTCCGCAGTCTTGCCCGCGTAAGTTACAGTAATTTGGGTGGTTGCAACCGTCAGTTCATTAGGAGAGAAAGCGAAATCGTCCGCTGTCTCGTCGTTATAGGTTACATCCTGTGCTGTTCCGTCATCGTTGGTGACGGTGATGACCAGACCGGTGGGATCAAACTCGTCGCCGTAGGTGTATTCCACATCACCGGGTTCGGTCTTGACTGCAATAGAAACAGGAACAGCTGCGTCGGTCGCGGGGAACTTGGCATTTACCGTCAGAGAACCGTCGCCGTTGAGCGTCTTATCAACAATCGTTGCGCCTGCAACAGTAACAGCAGTATCGGATACAAACGCATATCCGGCATCCGGAGTCAGGGTAAAGGTTGCGGTATACTCGGTGCCGCCGAGGAACTTCGTGGGATCGCCGTTCCAGGTAACAGCGGATACTGTGTAGTTTACGTCGCTTGCAGTCTCAGCCGTGGTGGCGGGTGTGCCGTTCTTCACAGGAGCATTGATTTCTACGGACGCTTCGGTGATCGGCACGGTGTCGATGGCTTCTGCGTGGAAGTATTTCTTCGCAGAGTCATTGCTTACATCTGTTTTTTCAGTGCAGTACTTTGTCGCTGGATCAGCTTTGGAATCGCCCTGCGTGATGGCGTATACCTTGCCTTCGGCAGGAGTTACAGTAATGACTTTCGGTTTTGCATAGAAATTAACCGCACCATTATCGGAGGATGCTGTAACAGTAGCAGTATCACTGATCGTGAATGCACCGTCATCGCAGTAAATTGCGTAATTCTTATCTTCGGACACATCAACCTTAGCATTGCCGTACACATTGATATAATCGGCATAAATACCGCGGTATGCGCCCTTGATGTTTACAACCGCAGAGCCGGAAATATTTACAGTTTCCGATGCGCCATACAGTCCGTATACTTTTGCACCGTCAATAACAATGTCAACGGTAGCATTGCCGGATATTTCTAAGGGAGCGCCTGAAATACGGATGGCAGATCGGCTGGAGGCAGTGGTTGTCACGATCTTCAGGTCAACGTCCGCATTGTCGGTAATGGTGGTCTTATCCCCGTAGAAGCCGTAACCGTTTCCGTCGATATATACATCAACAACTGCATTTTTATCAATGGTAAGTTCGCTGGCACTTAAAGGATATTCACTCACACCGCCGATACGATTTCCTTGCGCATCGGGGTTATACATTTTTACTTTTGCATTGTCGGTGATGATGATTTTTCCGGGAACGATGATTTCCTCACCGTTCTCGCCTTCAATCTCATCCTCGCTTGCATCAATTCCGCCTGCTGCTTCAAGAATGTGGATATCGGCATTTCCGCTGATGGTAACTGTATGTCCGTCATCCGCTTGGATCACACGGTTTTTGTCGTTCTTCAATGTAAGCACACCGCCGGAAATTTCAATGTTTTGTGCATCGAGTGCCGAGCCATAGGTGTCAATGTTTATAACGGGAGAACCGCTGATAATCAAATCACCGACATTTTTCAAATAGATACCATAGGATTTGTTTATGTCGGCATTGGAAATATCAAGCTGGATATTCCCGTTAATCGTAACACCGCCGCCCTCGGTGCTTCCATCCAAATAAATACCGTATTTCGTATCGCTGATGGAAAGAGAGCCTTCGTCTGTGCTTGTCAGAACAAGCGGCACAGTGCTTTTGGCAACGATAGCGTCATCAGCAGCTGTCAAGGTGCTATCACCGGTAAATGTAAGTGTAACTTCATTTGTACCCTTAACAGAAATAGCATCATCCTCTGTCGTGTTGATGGCAATGCTGTCAAAGGTTACGGAAGCCTCGCCGTCAGTCCCATCGACTACGATCGTTTCTTCTGTCGTGCTCACGCCGCTTCTCATGGCGATGGTGACGGGCGTGGTAGTCATAACGTTGAGAACACCATTCTTGTAGACATAGTCAGTGTCTGCGGTCAGTTCACTGGAGCCGTCGGTGGGTGTGATAGTGAAATCGCCCACGGTGATTGAACCAGGCACTTCTGGAATGTCCTGCTCAAATGTTGCAGTAATGGTAACATCCCCTGCCGGCATGATGAAGGTGCGGATGTTCCCCTCACCGGAGACGGACACATCTGCGTTGGCGGCATCCTTGACAGTCAGGGTATCAAGTGTATAGCCATTTTCAGGGGCGATGGTCAGCGTGATGTTGTCACCCGCTCCTGCGGCGGCGGGGTCGGCAGTCACGGAGCCGTTGGAAGAATCGGCAACAGTGACAGTATATACATTACGAGGTTCGATTTTGAAATACTTGTAGGTATCATTTGCCGTGCTGTCATAGGTAACTGCATTTGTTCCATCGGAATTTACGCTTGCCGTTGCGGTGTGGTAGGTGTAATTGGTCAGAACAGGAGCGGTACTGAGCGCCTTAGTGTCGGAGGTGGCCACTACCGTGCCGCCGCGAATTTCCAGCTGATTTTCGTAAAGCGCGTTTGTACCATAGGTAGCGATGCCGCCATTGGCAGTGACATTTCCGCCGTAGATGCAGACAGCCTGTGCCCTGATACCCGGAGCATTCTTTCCGCCGTTTGCGATGATCGTTCCGCCAAGGATCTCAATACCCCATACTTCGGAGGTATTGTCATAAGTGCCGATACCCGGCTGACCGGCGATATTTGTGGTGGCTGTCAGGGTGCCGGTGCTTGCGCTCATGATTTTGAGATAAGCGCCGGAATTGGTCAGAGTAAGAGCAGGGTCCTGATCTGCTGTATAGGGAGTGTTTTCTCCTGTGGACGTCAGGGTATTGTTGCCCATGACTGTCAATTTGACCCACGAATCGGACTGCACATTGATGCAATCGCCATCATCATTGGTCAGGCTCAAATCCGAGATCGTCAGGTTGGTATATTTACCACTGCCTGCATTTTTAATAATGATATTGGTATTGCGCTCACCGGTGCCGGAAATGGTGATGTTCGCATCACTTTTGATGGTGATAGTCTTGTAGTAGTAATTCCAGTAGTAATCTACATTGGTGTAATCACCGTAAGGCTCCTGAGAGCCCTTGCCGCCGGTGATGGTCAGGCCAAAAATCTTGATGGGTTCGCTACCGGAGGCATCCCAATTTGTGCTCTTTTCAAGGTGAACTGTCTGGCCGCTTTCAAACCCGATGGCGGAAAGCACCTTGGTATCATCATCCAGCTTGCTGTTCGGATAGCTCAAATCCTCGCCGAACAGCCTGTATTCGCTTTCACCGCCAAAAGTCACACCAAACTCTTGCGCAACAGCATTTTTCAGATCGCCGACAGTTTTCGAGAAATCAATGGTGATCTCTTTGCTGTCTCCTCTGGGGGATTCGACGGTTATTGTGTCAGCAGGAGCCGCAACGATCTCCTTGAATGTCGCGGTAACGGTCACATCGCTGCCGGGCATGACGAACATATACTTGTCGTTGCTGGTGCCAACGGGCACGGTTTGGTCGTTGGCATCTTTGACAGAGAGGGTATCCAGTTCATAGCCGTCTGCAGGGCTGACGGTCAAGAACACAGTCTGTCTCTCTACGGCGGTTTCAGTGTCGGAAGTCACAGTACCGTTGGTGGTGCTGCCCACAGTCACGTCATAGGAATTAATCAGACCAAACATGACCGTATTATTGTCATTGTAAACATGATAGCTGCTGCTGTTGGCTTTCGCAGTAAAATAACCACTATAGTCCTGATCGTTCTGTCCGGTCACAGCAGCAGGCGCAGAACCTGCGCAGTATACGCCGATGGGAGTCGTATTGGACAGGCCGTTCTGGCCCACGGTGATAGTATACCCTGCAGGCAGATAGATCTCATCGATCGCAGGAGCACCAGAAACGGTCAGAGATTTAAAGCCGGCCACACTGATACCCCATCCTTTTCGCTGACCGGCATTACTGGAATAACTAACGCTGCCCAAAGTATTGCTGATGGAGCCGCCGGTGATATTGACATCTGCATCGGAAGAAACCAGATACAATGCGTTTCCTCCGCCGGTAGTAACAGTACCGCTGGAAATATTCAACTCACTGGTGCCGGAGGGAACCTGAATGGCTGTTTTGCCATTACCGTGCGTAACGGTACCACCCTGAATATTGAATGTGCCGCCATAGATACTGACTGTCGCCCAAGTGGAGGTGTCGGAGGTGGTGATCATCGCATTCCCCGAGACCGTTACCTCGCCGGCATCTGCCTGGATGGCGCTGCGCTGGACAGAAACCGTTCCGCCGGAAATGTTCAGCGTTCCTTCGTTCTTAAAGCCCATCGCATTGCCGCAGATCTCACCGCCGTGCATATTGAAAATCGCACCGGAGTGATTCTTGACAGCAGCTTCACTATCATCGCAATCCCGCTCAACCGAACCGCTGTAAAGATTCACAGTTCCTTTGTTTTCAAGCGCAAACTGACCGCGGACAGTGGTGATGATACCGGTACCGCCCGCAGAGCAGTCACAGATATTCAAAGTGCCGCCGAAAGCGACCTTTACAGTGCCGTAGCTTGAGCCAGTTTGGGTATAAATTTTATTTCCATTAAGACAGAGATTAACTTCGTCGGAAATATTCAGATTGCTTGTCATCAGAATATCCGCTGTCAGATAGTAATTTCCCGCCTCGGTGATTTCGGAGAGTTGGGTGATCGGTGTCCAAGTCAGTTCATCACTACCACTGGTGATAGCATGGGTGTGAGCGTCCGCCGCACTTGCCGTCAGCGAGAACGCGGGCAGCATCGTGAATACCATCACAATGCTGAGCATCATACTCAAAATTCGTTTTTTCATATTGTTTTCTCCTTGTGGAAATTTTGTTTTTTGTAAAGTTGTCATATTCACCCCGTCTATTCCCGCAGGCGCAGATCGGGCGGTCTGCTCGGACAAACACCGTTTTCAAATGGTCGCATCACTCTGCGCCCTCCTTCATTTCCGTTAGTGAAAAAGTGTACCTTTCTGTAACCCGATTTTCGCCTTTTTTCCATTCGCCAAAGAATGAAAATATTAACAAATTTGATATGGAACTACAGACGGTTCTGTGATATAATACTTGTAATATGGATTAGTGTATCCATTTACAGAAAGGTACACATTTCTGTAGAAACGGATATTTTACAACAAAGTGGACTTTTCGTAAATCTCGGCTCGGTATCGAAAGGTCGCAAGCGGCATACCACACTCCTTTGCCGCCGCTGTTCCGGTGATCTCGCCCTGTTTCCAACGCTGATAACAACTGTGAAAATTCTCCGGCAACGGCTTCGGGGGTCTTCCAAAACGGATACCCCTTGCCTTGGCAGCGGCGATGCCTTCTGCCTGCCGTTGCTTGATGTTGGTGCGTTCATTCTCTGCAACAAAGGAAAGCACTTGCAGGACAATATCCGAAAGGAAAGTTCCCATTAGATCTTTGCCCCGGCGGGTATCTAAGAGCGGCATATCCAGCACAACAATATCAATGCCTTTTTCCTTAGTTAGATGCCTCCATTGCTGCAGGATTTCTTCATAGTTGCGTCCGAGACGGTCTATGCTCTTGATATAGAGCAGATCGTCTTTTTTCATTTTCCGCAGCAGTTTTTTGTATTGTGGACGGTTGAAGTCTTTTCCCGATTGCTTGTCCAAGTAGATATTGGGCTCCGGCACACCAATTTCCCGCAAGGCAATCAGCTGCCGATCCTCGTTTTGGTCTTTACTGCTGACACGGATATATCCATAAATATTCTTTTCGATATTAGCGACCTCCGCGGCGCTTCTGCCATACAATGTCATACCCCATCACATCGGCAAGTTCGACTGCCTCTGTGTAGCGAAGTGAACCACGGCGCAGCTTGCCCGACAGATTGGGGACGCTCTCGCTCCACCCGTGTTCGTCTGCCAGTTTTTCAACTACTTCCGTCATGGTCAGTCCCTCGCGGGTGATATATGATTTGATCTCATTTCTGCAATTTTCGGTCTTGTTCTTCATATTTACAATTTACCTCTCTATTTTTTATTCGCTCTGTGGTATAATGGATATGTTAGGTGGCATATCCCATTCATCGCAGGGCGTTGTTTGGTATTGGACGAAAATCCGCTGGAAATTTCGCCCCTGTACCCCTGTTCATAAGGGACACATATCGATTTCGCCGTATCGTGTGCATTTACACAGATTGACGCAAACACACACGAAACAGCATATCGTGTTCGCTATGCGGCGCATCACCGTTTGATAGCGATAGCGGCACAAATACAGTGTTTTATTCGCTGATTTCACATAGACTGTCTTTACTTATCGTTTTTCAGGTGTCTATTTTGCCGTTTTACCCGAACGTCGTTCCTGCCCGGGAATCTCACCCCGGCGTTTCGTTCTCTTTGGTACGCTCTTGCTTTCGCTGTCATGGCGATACTTCGCCGGAGAACATATCCCGTTCGGACGGTCATTCAATTTTCAAAGGACAGGTGTCTTTACAGTAATATTTTAGCGAAAAAATTCGCCCTTTCCCGTATATCCAAAAGGTAGGAAAAGGACGTGAAAATTCGATATTTCCACGCTTATGGACAAAGCAGAAAGGGGGACTGTTATGCAGATAAGTCTCACAATACCGGAACGATTAAAGGATTTACGCGTAGAACGGCACTTGACCTTGGAGCAGCTTGCAGAAGCAACGGGCATTTCAAAATCTGCCCTCGGCAAGTATGAAACGGGCGAGAACAAGGACATAAGCCCATACAGCATTGTTGAACTGGCAAAATTCTACGAAGTTTCCACGGACTATCTGCTTGCACGGGCAGAAACAAAAAACCACCCAAACACAGACCTTCACGATCTGCATTTGAGTGATGATATGATTGCGTTATTGAAAAGTGGAAAGATCAACAACCGTCTGCTGTGTGAAATGGCAACCCACAAGGATTTTCAGCGGTTGATGGTAGATATGGAAATTTTCGTTGACCGGATCGCTGATATGCGGATCAAGGATACCAATGCGGTACTGGATGCCACCCGGCGGCAGGTGATGGAGAAGTACAATCCCGGCGAGAACGATCTGTATGTTCGCACTTTAGAATTGGCACAGATCAATGAAGATGATTATTTCAGCCATGTGGTGCATAACGATATGGACGGCATTATGCGGGATATTCGGGACGCACATCAAAAGGACGCACTGACCGCTGATGCGGAAACTCCTGCGGCAGAAGTACAAAAGCAACTTGAAACCGCTATGAGTTATGAGGGTAGCGAAGAAGAAAAGAAGGCTCGTGTATTCCTTGCATCCCTCGGCATTGATTATGATACGTTGACACCGGAAGAATTTGTGACGCAGATCAACATACTGAAAAAGTCCAAGCATCTGAAAAGTCCGTACAGCCAAAGGGGCAAGGCAAGTCCGTATCAAAAACACGGCAAGGGCAAGAAAAAACGCTGATAAGTGAAAAACGCTCGTAAATCAGAACTAAATCTGATTTACGAGCGTTTTCATTTCGCCAATCCGTACCGACAGTCGCCGTATTTTTGTAGGCTACTGTTTTACCGACACTCTGCTAA
>JAGASJ010000002.1 GCA_017621795.1 Oscillospiraceae bacterium
AGCACCTGAAAAGGATGGGGATTTTCTCAGGATGAACCAAAATTCTGCGGGAATCCTTTGTGGATTTTAAAGGATTTTGGTGAAATGCTGGGGAAATCCACGCCTTTTCAGGCAATTTATCACTGTGGCGCACTGCCCAAGACGCGTGGTTTAATAAGGCAGAATGATACGATTTAAGCTGTACACTTCGTGTCATATTCAATACGACTGCTATCTTATGCAAAGTCATTATTTGATTTCCTGTTCAAGCTCGGCAAACAGATTAGAATGGAAGAACTCGTCAATTGTAATACCCAAACCATCACACAGCTTTTTAATTGTAGATACAGTCGCACTATTGTTTCTGCCGCTAACGATGTTGTTCACGGTGGACTGCGTAACACCACTAATGCTGCTCAGCTTGTTAATTGAAATATCGCGTTCCTGGCACAGTTGAATAATTCTCTGCCGGACAGCTTCGCCTACGGTCATCGGTATCACCTCTTTCTAAGTAAAATGATACCTTTATGTACTTGAAAAGATTACCCCTTTTGAGTTAAAATAACCCAAAAGGGGTGAAACTATGTCAACATGTACATTTTTTGGTCACCGGGATTGCCCGGGGACGATCAAGCCGAAGTTAAGAGAGGTGCTCGTAGATCTGATAACCAACCACGGTGTGGATATGTTCTATGTTGGGCACCAGGGCCAGTTTGATGCCTGTGTGCATAATGAGCTGAAGAAATTAAAGCGAGAATATCCACAAATACACTACGCAGTCGTACTGGCCTATATGCCTGGAAAGAAGACAGAATACCACGACTACTCCGACACCATGCTCCCGGAGGGAATAGAGTCTGTCCACCCGCATTACGCCATCTCCTGGCGCAATAACTGGATGCTCAAACAATCGGACTACGTTGTCACCTATATCACCCACTCCTGGGGCGGCGCATACAGGTGCGCCGAAAAAGCAAAACGGCAACAGAAGGTCGTGTTTAATTGTGCGGATTTATTGGATATATAATGTGATGATCTCATATTGGCTTGGGAAAGGAGGGCTGTAAGAATTAGGAGAGGGTTTGACATTTTAGTTGGTTTATTTATGCTGTGCTCTTGATGTATTTTAATTTTTTGAACGGAAAGATGGGTCAAAAGATCCGCTGATAAACGCAGACGATTTAATCAGCGGTTACTGCAGGGGAGCTGTCGTCGAAGCTGACTGAGGGGTTATCGGAGGGCATACCACATTCACTGGTGCGCAATGACAATTCCTTTTAGCCACACATGATCCTTTAGGTAAAAAAAGAGCGTATCGGAAATCCGATACGCTCTTTCAGCTTTTATAGAAGATTAAATCAGCTCGATGATCGCCATCTCAGCAGCGTCGCCGCGGCGAGCGCCGATACGAGTCACTCTGGTGTAGCCGCCATTACGGTCAGCATACTTGGGAGCAATCTCCTTGAACAGCTTCTGAACAACATCTTCCTTGGTGATGAAGGACATTGCCTTGCGGTAAGCAGCCAAATTGCCCTTCTTGCCCAGGGTGATCATCTTCTCAACAACGGGCTGTACTTCCTTTGCACGGTAGAAGGTGGTCTCCATCTTGCCGTTTTCCAGCAGATCGGTGACCTGCTGACGCAGCAGAGCCTTTCTCTGTGCGGTAGTCTTGCCCAATTTACGAGTTCCGAACATGAACCTTTCCTCCTTTAACCATTAGAATCTTCGCTGGCCAGGGACAAGCCCATCATCTCCAGCTTCTTCTGCACTTCGTCCAGGGACTTCTTGCCCATATTACGGACCTTCATCATATCCTCGCCGGTCTTGCTGATCAGATCAGCAACGGTGTTGATATTGGCCCGCTTCAGGCAGTTAAAGCTCCGCACGGACAAATCCAGTTCGTCAATGGTCATCGCAAGTTTTGCATCGGGACGATCGGTGGACTTCTCAACCACGGTAGAGCCTGCGGTGACGGAATCAGACAGGTTGGTGAACACAGTCAGATGGTCAGACAGGATCTTTGCGCCCAGGGAAACAGCGTCCTTTGCGCAGATGGTGGAATCGGTCCAGACCTCAAGGGTCAGCTTATCGAAGTCAGTCTTGTCACCAACACGGGTGGGCTCCACACTGTAGTTCACCTTCTGAACAGGAGAATACAGGGAGTCAACAGGAATCACACCGATCACTGTTTGAGCAGTCTTGTTCCGGTCTGCGGGCACATAGCCGCGGCCCTGAGACAGTGTGATCTCCATATTGAAGGTGGCACCCTCACCCAGAGTGCAAATGTGCAGCTCGGGGTTCAGGATCTCAACTTCACCGTCTGCCTTGATATCGCCGGCAGTGACCTCACAGGGGCCCACTGCATCGATATAGACAGTCTTTATCTCCTGCGTGTGCAGCTTCAAAATGAGCTGCTTCACGTTCAGGACAATTTCGGTAACATCCTCAGAAACACCGGCAATGGTGGAAAACTCATGCTGTACACCGGCAATCTTCACAGAAGTTGCGGCGTAGCCGGGCAGGCTGCTCAGAAGAATCCGACGCAGGGAGTTGCCCAGGGTCATACCATAGCCACGCTCCAAAGGCTCCACAACGTACTTGCCGTACGCAGGAGACTCAGGATCGTCAAAACAGGTGATGCGAGGCTTTTCAATTTCAACCATGAATCATAACCCTCCTTGTGATTGGCGCAGTAGAATGCTACGCCATAATACAAATAAGAACGTTTAGGGGGCCGATTACTTGGAGTACAACTCGACGATCAAGTGTACAGCGATGTCGAAGTCGATATCCGCCTGAGTCGGCATTGCGATAACCTTACCGGTCAGGGTGTTCTTATCGCGATCCAGCCACTTGGGAGCAGCTACAAAGGAATCGTCCTCCTTCAGCTTCTTGAAGAAGTTGTTGGAAGCGGCCTTTTCGGAAACAGCGATCACATCACCAACCTTGATCAGGTAGCTGGGGATGTTCACGCGGCTGCCGTTCACAGTGAAGTGGCCGTGGTTGACCAACTGACGAGCCTGACGGCGGGAGTTGGCGAAGCCCAGACGGTAAACAACGTTATCCAGACGGCGCTCAACCAGGGTCAGCAGCACTTCACCGGTGTTGCCCTCTGCACGAGCTGCCTTTTCGTAGTAGTTACGGAACTGCTTCTCCTGGATGCCGTATACAAACTTCACCTTCTGCTTCTCGGTCAGCTGAGTAGCATACTCAGACTTCTTTGCTCTTCTCTGGCCGCCGGGGTTCTTATTGGAAGACTTGTTATAACCCATTGCGGCAGGAGAAACGCCCAGCGCTCTACAGCGCTTCAGCACAGGCTGCATATTCTTAGCCATAATTCAATTTCCTCCTTGCTTCGATTAGACGCGACGTCTCTTGGGGGGACGGCAGCCATTGTGAGGAATGGGTGTGACGTCCTTAATCATAACAACTTCCAAACCTGCAGTCTGCAGAGCGCGGATAGCAGCTTCACGTCCCTGGCCGGGGCCCTTCACGTAAACCTCAACAGACTTCAGTCCGCAGGAGTCGATCGCAGCCTTGGCAGCGGTCTCTGCAGCAGTCTGTGCGGCGAAGGGGGTGGACTTACGGGAACCACGGAAGCCCAATCCACCGGAGGAAGCCCAGCTCAGAGCGTTGCCTTCCAGGTCGGTGATGGTCACCATGGTGTTGTTGAAAGAGGAACGGATATGTGCCGCGCCCTTTTCAACTACTTTGCGCTCGCGACGGCGCTTGATTACTTTTTTACCGGTTTTTGCAGCCATTACATATCCCTCCTTTTACTTCTTCTTGTTTGCAATGGTCTTCTTGGGACCCTTGCGGGTACGAGCATTGGTCTTGGTACGCTGGCCATGCACAGGCAGGCCACGGCGGTGCCGCAGACCACGGTAGCAACCGATTTCACTCAGACGCTTGATGTTCATTGCGTTCTCACGGCGCAGGTCACCCTCGATGGCGTAGTTGCTTTCGATGGTGTCACGGAGCTGTGCTTCCTGGTCCTCAGTCAGGTCCTTAACGCGGGTATCGGGGTTGATACCGGTCAGTTCCAAAACCTTGGCAGCGCGGGCAGGTCCAATGCCGTAGATATAAGTCAGTGCTACTTCAATCCGCTTCTCGCGGGGAAGGTCAATACCAGAAATACGTGCCATATTCGTTCAGCACCTCCTATTAGCCTTGTCTTTGCTTATGCTTGGGGTTTTCGCAAATTACCATTACGCGACCCTTGCGCTTAATGATCTTACATTTCTCGCACATGGGTTTTACGGACGGTCTTACTTTCATACTGTTTAACCTCCAATAGAGATAGATGTTTACTTACTTCTCCATGTGATTCGGCCATGGGTCAAATCATAGGGAGACATTTGAACGGTTACCTTGTCACCGGGCAAGATCTTAATGAAGTTCATACGGAGCTTGCCGGAAATATGTGCCAGAATGATGTGTCCGTTGCCGATGTCGACATTGAACATGGCATTCGGCAGTGCATCGGTTACGATGCCCTCAATTTCGATTACGTCGTCTTTTGCCAAGTTTTTTACCCTCCAAGGTTGTTACTTTGCAGTTCCCGGCTTAAATATGCCAGGTCTCTTCGTAATTCGCTGTTGAGCACCTTCTCGCCGTTTCTTAGCTTTTCGGCGACTCTGGTCTCAGAGCGAAGGACCTTCTTTGTGTGCTTGCGTTTTTTACGCTTGGGTTTTTCAATTCCGCGATCTCGCCCATTTACCAGGGTCAGCCAGTTTTCATCCGTTTCAAGCACATAAAACAGATGCCCGGCATCACGCCCTGCAGTAGACTCGACCACATCTGCAATTGTTAAATCCGATAAGTCAGGGTCCATAATCAAAGTCCTTCGGCGACGGTGAGTATTTCCGGCTCCCCGTCGGTGATCAGTACAGTATTTTCATAGTGGGCAGAGAGTTTCCCGTCGGCAGTCACTGTTGTCCAGTGGTCCTTCAGGATTTTTACGTCCGGCGTTCCTACATTGACCATGGGTTCAATAGCCAATGTAATACCCGGCAGTAATCTCGGTCCACGCCCGGGGGCTCCAAAATTGGGAACCTCCGGCTCCTCATGGAGCTGTGCGCCTACGCCGTGACCTACGAAAGCACGCACAACCGAAAAACCGTTTGACTCCACATACGTCTGTATGGCGTGGGAGATATCGGACACTCGATGTCCGTATTTCGCGAAGCGAATACCCTCATAAAAGCTTTGCTTCGTGACATCAATCAGCTTCTGTGCCTCTGCGGAAATTTTTCCACAGGCATAGGTTGCTGCGCAATCGCCATGAAACCCCTTGTAATAAGCGCCCACATCCACGGAGACAATGTCGCCTTCCTGCAGCACATAGCCGCCGGGAATCCCGTGAATGACCGTAGAATTTACGGAGATACAGGTGCTATTGGGAAAGCCGTTATAATGCAGGAACGACGGTTTTGCGCCCTGCCCCACGATGAACTCGTAGACGGCTCTGTCGATCTCCTTCGTGGATACGCCCGGTTTTACCATTTCTCCTGCCAAAGCACGAGCTGCCGCGGTAATTTTACAAGCCTGGCGCATCTGAAAAAGCTCTTGTTCATTTTTGATTGCAATCATAATTTCGCTCCGATCGCCGCAAGAATTTCTGCGTTGGCACCTTCAATGGACTGATTACCCTCCACCAGACGCAATTTGCCCTGGCTCTTGTAATAGTCCTTCAGGACCTCGGTGAGCTGGTGGTATACCTCCAGGCGGTGACGCACCGTTTCGGGTGCATCGTCCTTCCGGATGGAAACCTCCGCGCCGCACTGGTCGCAGATGCCTTCGGTTTTCGGAGGATTCGCCACAATGTGATAGCTGGCGCCGCACTTGGTGCACACCCGACGGCCGGTCATCCGGCCCTCGATCACATCGTCGCTAAGTTCAATGGACACCACATGGTCGATCCGCACGCCCTTTGCGTTCAGCGCCTCCGCCTGGGCCAGGGTGCGAGGCACCCCGTCCAGGATAAAGCCGTTGGCGCAGTCGGGCTGAGCAGTGCGCTCGGCGACGATGCTCAGCACCAGATCGTCGGGCACAAGACTGCCTTCGTCCATAAACTGTTTTACTTGTTTGCCCAGGGCACTGCCGTTTGCAATAGCCTCCCGGAGCATATTCCCGGTGGAAATAGCAGGGATTTGGAGCTGCTGTGTCAGCATCTCCGCCTGAGTCCCCTTACCGGCGCCGGGCGCACCTAAAAGAATCAGGTTCATCGGAAACCTCCGATTAGTCCAGGAAGCCCTTGTAGTGCCGCATCAGCAGCTGTGCTTCCAAAGCCTTCACAGTTTCCAATGCAACACCAACAACGATGATGATGGAAGTACCACCGATTGCAAGATACTGGAAGTTGTGGTTTGCCGCGCTGGCGACCATGGGAATCATTGCCACGATTGCCAGGTAGATGGCACCGAACACCAGGATCTTGTTGATCACCTTTTTAATGAAGTCGGAGGTGGGCTTACCGGGGCGGAAGCCGGGGATAAAACCACCGTTCTTCTTCAGGTTGTTGGAGATCTCTGTGGGATCGTACTGGATGGTGGAATAGAACCAGCTGAAGAAGAAGATCAGCAGGCCATAAAGCACCAGGTAGATCACAGAGTCACTGGAAAATACGTTCTTATACAAGAAGCCGTTCTTGTTCCAGCTGGGGATGAACTGATACAAAGTAGCGGGCACGTTGATGATGGAGCTGGCGAAGATCACAGGCAGAACGCCGGACATGCTCACCTTGATGGGCAGGTTGGTGCTCTGACCGCCGTAAACCTTGCGGCCCACAACGCGCTTTGCGTACTGAATGGGAATGCGGCGCTCAGCATCGTTCACAAACACGATGAACACAATGAGCAGCAGCAGAACCACACCGATGATCACAGCAACCCACCAGTCGAACAGACCGCTGGTCAGGGAGCTGAACATAGAGGGCAGGCTGGCAACGATACCGGCGAACAGCAAAACGGAGATGCCGTTGCCAATGCCGTGAGCAGTAATCTGCTCGCCCAGCCACATCACAGCAGAAGAACCTGCGGTGAATGCCAGCACGATCACCAAGCCGGGCCAGAAGCCGGTCTCGGTCAGAATCTGACTGCCATCAGCGGGATTTGCAATCATGGTGTAGTAGGCGAAGCCCAAAAGCAAGCCTAATGCCACCGTGGTGTAACGGGTGATGCGCTCAATCTTCTTCTTACCGATCTCGCCCTGCTCCTTTGCCATACGCTCCAGAGGAGGAATAGCAACGGTCAGCAGCTGAACGATAATGGAAGCATTGATGTAGGGCTGAATGCCCAATGCAAGCACAGATGCCTGAGAGAAGGCAGAGCCGGACATTGCATTGTACAGGCCCAAAACAGTGCTGTTCAGAGCGCTGTCGAAATATGCGCCCATAGCACCTGCATCAACAAAAGGAACAGGGATCACGTGGCCGATTCTGAACAAAAGCAGAGCGAACACAGTGAACATCAGTTTCTTACGGAGCTCAGGAATGGCCCAAGCGCTACGCAGTGTTTTAAACACTTAAACCACCTCGGTCTTTCCGCCTGCCTGCTCGATTTTTTCCTTTGCAGACTGGGAGAAAGCAGCTGCCTTTACGGTGAGCTTCTTTTCCAGCTTACCGTTGGACAGAACTTTCAGGCCGTAGGGGCAGGAAGAAATGATGCCCTTTTCAATCAATGCAGCGGCGTCAACAACAGCGCCGTCTTCGAAACGATTCAAAACTGCCACGTTGATAGCAGTCAGGGGCTTTGCAAAGATGTTGATGAAGCCACGCTTCGGCACGCGCCGAACCAGAGGCATCTGGCCACCTTCGAAGCCCACGCGGGTCTTGCCGCCGGAACGGGCATGCTGACCCTTGTGACCACGGCCACCGGTCTTACCGTTACCGGAACCAATGCCGCGACCTTTACGTTTTCCTACCTGGGTAGACCCAGCGACAGGAGCAAGCTCATGCAGTTTCATAAACTTAGCCCTCCTTACTCAACTTCGGTGACGCGCAGCAGATAGCCGATCAGAGCGATCTTGCCACGGGTCTGGGTGTTATCGGGCTGAATGGTGACCTGGCCAATCTTGCGCAGACCCAGGGAATGTGCAGTGGCGATGTGCTTCTCCAAACGGCCGTTCAGGCTCTTAACAAGTTCAATCTTCAAATTTGCCATGTTAATTGCCCTCCTTTAGCGGATTTCTTCCACGGACTTGCCGCGGATTGCAGCCACCTGCTCGGGGCTGCGCAGAGACTTCAGGCCTTCCATAGTAGCCTTAACCACGTTCTGGGGGTTGTTGGAACGCAGGCAGCGAGCAGTGATGTTGCGGATGCCAACAGCTTCCATAACAGCACGGCAAGCACCACCGGCGATAACGCCGGTACCCTCAGGGGCGGGCTTCATCAGAACCTTACCGGCACCGAAAATGCCGATTGCTTCGTGGGGAATAGAACCGTCAGCCAGAGCAACCTTGACCATATTCTTCTTTGCATCAGCGATGCCCTTCAGAATAGCCTCGGAAACTTCAGCAGCCTTACCCAGGCCATAGCCAACAGTGCCGTTGCCGTCGCCGACGACAACCAGTGCGGAGAACTTCATGACACGGCCGCCCTTAACGGTCTTGCTGACACGGTTCAGGTAAACAACCTTCTCAATAAGCTCAGGAGCTTCATTGTTAGCAGTCTTATTGTAAGCCATTTCTTTATCCTCCTTACCTTAGAACTTCAGGCCGCCTTCGCGGGCGCCCTCAGCCAGAGCAGCCACACGGCCGTGATACAGATAGCCACCGCGGTCGAAAACGACCTCTTCGATGCCCTTTGCCTTAGCACGCTCTGCCAAAGCCAGGCCAACCTTCTTGGCGGCTTCAATGTTGCCGGTAGCACCCTCAAAGCCCTTTTCCAGGGTGTTGGCGGAAGCCAAGGTCACGCCGTTTACATCGTCGATGAGCTGGGCGTAGATGTTGGCATTGCTGCGGAACACATTTAAACGGGGGCACTGTGCAGTGCCGGAGATCTTGCCACGAACACGGATATGCCGCTTCAGGCGCATTGCTTTCTTATTGAAATTACTGACCATTTCGGCACACCTCCATTACTTCTTGCCACCGGTCTTACCAACCTTACGGCGGATAACTTCGGTGGAGTACTTGATGCCCTTGCCCTTGTAAGGCTCGGGGGGACGCTTACCACGGACTTCTGCGGCAAACTGGCCGACGACCTGCTTGTCGATGCCCTGGATGATAATCTTATTGGGGGTGGGCACTTCTACGGTGATGCCGGGGATTTCGTCCACGATGACCTCGTGAGAGAAGCCCAGACGCATAACCAGCTGATTGCCCTTCTTCTCGGCGCGGTAGCCAACACCGTTGACTTCCAGCTCCTTGGTGTAGCCCTTCTCTACGCCCTCGACCATATTGTTCAGCAGTGTACGGGTCAGGCCGTGCAGAGACTTGTGCAGATGCTCCTCATCGGGGCGCTCCACAGTCAGGACATTGCCTTCCAGCTTCAGGATCATATCGGGGTGGAAGGTGTAGTTCAAGGTGCCCTTGGGGCCCTTTACGGTAACAGCGTTGCCAGCGGCAACATCAACTGTTACGCCTGCCGGAATGATAACCGGCTTCTTACCAATTCTTGACATTGTGCTTTCCTCCTTACCAAACGAAAGCCAGCACTTCGCCGCCGATGTGCAGCTCGCGAGCCTTCTTGTCGGTCATAACACCCTTGGAAGTGGAAACGATGGCAATACCCAGGCCCTTCAGGACGCGGGGCATATCCTCAGCGCCAGCGTATACACGCAGACCGGGCTTGGAAATGCGGCGCAGACCGGAAATAACCTGCTGCTTCTTAGCCAAATACTTCAGGGTGATGTGGATGATGCCCTGATTGCCATTGTCCACCAGGGAGTAGGACTTGATGTAGCCCTCGTCCAACAGGATCTGTGCAATAGACTTCTTCAGGTTGGAAGCAGGAACATCCACAGTGTCGTGCTTTGCAGAATTCGCATTCCGAATGCGGGTCAGCATATCTGCTACGGGATCGGTGATTTGCATGTTAATAATCCTCCTCTTAGAAGTTACGGGCTTAACCCGTTGAGATCCGGGGGTATCCGAAGAATGCAAGCTTCGCCTGCAGTGAAGAGATCAGAGTGAAAAGTGAAGAGTTGCGGTATCCGCTTCGCGGATCATTTAAAATCTTTTCCGAAGGAAATACCTTTTCTCTTCTCTCTTCTCTCTTCTCTTTTCTCTGCCATGCGCCGCCCCATGTTCTCGGGACGAACCGAATCTTTAATACACTTTAATACTTACGACCTTACCAGCTTGCCTTCCGCACACCGGGAATCTGACCCTTGTAGGCCAGCTCACGGAAGCAGATACGGCAAACGCCGTAGTCGCGCAGGTATGCATGAGGTCTGCCGCAGATCTTGCAGCGATTGTAGCGGCGGCTGGAGAACTTTGCCTCAGCCTGCTGCTTCAGGATCATAGACTTCTTTGCCATATTGTCGTCCTCCTAATCAAGCGTGGAAGGGAGCGCCAAGCTGGGTCAGCAGCTCTTTTGCTTCCTCGTCGGTGGTAGCGGTGGTGCAGATGCAGATGTCCATACCACGAATCTTGTCTACCTTATCGTACTCGATTTCGGGGAAAATCAACTGTTCCTTCAGGCCAAAGGCATAGTTGCCGCGGCCATCGAAGGCGTTGGGGTTGATGCCACGGAAGTCACGGACACGGGGCAGCGCAACGCTGAACAGACGGTCCAGGAATTCGTACATCTTGTCGCCACGCAGGGTGACCTTTACACCAACAGTTTCGCCCTCACGGAGCTTGAAGTTTGCAACGGACTTACGAGCCTTGCAGGTCACGGGCTTTTGGCCGGTGATGGTGGCGATGTCCTTGCAGATTGCTTCAATTTCCTTGGCGTTGTTCTTGCTGTCGCCGCAGCCAACGTTTACGATGACCTTAGCCAGCTTGGGGATCTGCATAACGCTCTTGTAGCCGAACTTCTTGTTCAGGGCAGGAGCGATCTCGGCAGTATACAGTTCTTTCAGTCTTGCAGCCATTGATTAACTCCTCCTAAACTTAGATTTCGGTGCCGCACTTGCGGCAGATACGGGTCTTCTTGCCGTCTTCCACCTTGAAGCCTACACGCACGCCCTTGTCGCACTTGGGGCAGTACAGAGCAACCTTGCAGGAACGGATGGGGGTCTCGCGCTTCACAATGCCGCCCTCATCGCCCTGCTTGCGGGGCTTGGTGTGGCAGGTGGCAACGTTGACCTTCTCGACAACGACCTTGTTTTCAGCGGGCATAGCAACCAGTACCTTGCCCTTTACGCCCTTGTCCTTACCGGACAGGACTACTACGGTATCATTCTTCTTAATGTTCATATCTTGGTTCCCCCTTAGATGACTTCGGGAGCCAGGGACAGGATCTTCATAAATTCTCTGTCGCGCAGCTCACGTGCCACCGGTCCAAAGATACGGGTACCACGGGGATTGTGGTCTTCCTTGATGATCACAGCAGCGTTCTCATCAAAGCGCACATAGGTGCCGTCCTCACGACGGACGCCCCGCTTGGTACGGACGATCACAGCCTTAACGACTTCGCCCTTCTTCACAGTGCCGCCGGGAGCAGCCTTACGAACGGAAGCAACGATAACATCACCGATATTACCGAATTTACGCTTGGAGCCGCCCAGAACCCGGATGCAGTGGATTTCCTTAGCGCCGGTGTTGTCGGCAACCTTCAGGTAGCTTTCCATCTGAATCATAATTACCGACCTCCTTACTTAGCCTTTTCAATGATTCGGACCAGTCTCCATCTCTTATCCTTAGACAGAGGACGGGTCTCCATGACCTCAACGGTATCGCCGATGCCACACTCGTTGTTCTCGTCGTGTGCCTTCAGCTTGTAAGTCCGCTTCATGGTCTTCTTGTACAGAGGATGCTGCACGCTATCCTCGATCGCAACCACAATGGTCTTGTCCATCTTATCGGAGACGACCTGACCGATTCTGGTTTTGCGGAATGCTCTTGTATTTTCAGTCATTTACGCTTTCCTCCTCAGACGTTGGTCTCTTTCTCGCGAATAATGGTCTTGATGCGGGCAATGTCTTTCTTAGCAGCCGCAATCTTCATCGGGTTGTCCAGCTGGTTGGTGGCATGCTGCATTCTGAGCATAAACAGGTCCTTCTTCAGCTCTTGGAGCTTCTCCTCCAGCTTCTCAACGGACAGGCCACGCAGATCCTTGATTTCTTTTGCCTTCATCTTATTCACCACCAATCTCAGTTTCTACTTCCCGAGCGATGATGCGGGTCTTGATAGGCAGCTTGTGCTGTGCAAGACGCATTGCCTCGCGGGCCACTTCCTCAGAAACGCCAGCGATCTCAAACATCACCTTCTGGTTCTTCACAACAGCGACCCAGCCTTCAGGAGCGCCCTTACCGGAACCCATACGGGAACCCAGGCCCTTCTTGGAATAAGGCTTGTCGGGGAAAATCTTGATCCAGACCTTACCGCCACGCTTGGTGTAACGGGTCATGGCAATACGAGCTGCCTCGATCTGGTTGCCGGTGATCCAGCCGGGCTCCAGGGCCTGGATGCCGAAATCACCATAGGAAACCTTGTTACCGCGGGAGGCGGTACCGGTCATACGACCACGCTGTACCTTGCGGTACTTAGCTCTTTTGGGCATTAACATTAGCGGTTGCCTCCTTCTTTGCGGTAGTTGGGTCTGTCACCCTGACGGCGTTCACCACCCTGGCGACGGTCACCACCCTGACGGCGGTCACCACGACGCTCGCGGCGCTCACGGGGAGCGGGCTCAGGGGTGGTGCTGCGCAGAGTAGTATTCAGGACTTCACCCTTGTAGATCCATACCTTCACACCGATGCGGCCGTAAGTGGTGGCAGCTTCAGCGAAGCCGTACTCGATATCAGCACGGATGGTCTGCAGAGGAATGGTGCCCTCGTGATAACTCTCAGAACGGGCAATTTCTGCACCGCCCAGACGGCCACTACAGGTAACCTTGATGCCCTTGGCACCCAGGCGGGTAGCCTGCTGCATAGCCTTCTTCATTGCGCGGCGGAAGGAGATACGCTTCTCCAGCTGCTGAGCAATGTTCTCGGCAACCAGCTGAGCGTTCAGGTCGGGGCTGCGAACCTCAACGATGTTCAGGTTCACGCTCTTGCCCAGGCGATTTTCCATATCCTTGCGCAGGTTTTCAATCTCAGCACCGGCCTTACCGATGACCACACCGGGGCGGGAGCAGTTGATGTTGATCTTGACCTTGCCGTTGGAACGCTCGATCTCGATCTTAGCGACGCCTGCGGCGTACAGCTTTTCTTTCAGATACTTACGGATGTTGTAATCTTCGACGACCAGGTCACCAACCTTGTCCTCGCGGGCGTACCAGCGGGAATCCCAATCCTTGATAACGCCTACCCGCAGTCCATGGGGATTAACTTTCTGTCCCATAGCTACCTCCTGATTAAGCCTTCTCGCTCACACCGATGGTGATGTGAGTGGTTCTCTTTAAAATCCGAACAAATCCGCGTCTGCTGGCGATTCTGCCGCGCTTGATCACAGAACCGGGGTTCGCGAACACGGTGGAAACGTACAGATTGTCGGAATTCATGCCGTGGTTGTGCTCGGCATTTGCCACAGCACTCTTCAGCAGCTTGGCCATAGGCTCACAAGCAGCCTTGGTGGTCTGAGACAGGTATGCGGCAGCGGTCTTGACGTCCTTGCCCCGGATCATATCGCAAACGAGCTTTACCTTACGGGGAGACATACGGACGTACTTTACATGTGCAAATGCTTCCATTTCAGTACCTCCTTACTTGGAATTGGCGGTCTTGCTGCCGGAGTGACCACGGAAGGTCCGGGTCGGAACGAACTCGCCCAGCTTGTGACCGACCATATCTTCAGTGATATAGACAGGAACGTGCTTGCGGCCGTCGTGGACAGCGATGGTGTGACCGACAAAGGAGGGGAAGATGGTGGAAGCTCTGGACCAGGTCTTCAGGACCTTCTTTTCACCGGCCTTATTCAGCTCCTCGACGCGCTTGTACAGCTCAGGAGCGACGAAAGGGCCCTTTTTGATACTTCTGCTCATTTCATTTCCTCCTTACTTGCTGTTTCTGCGCTTGACAATGAACTTATTGGTGGGGTTCTTTGTCTTGCGAGTCTTATAACCCAGAGCAGGCTTGCCCCAGGGAGTTACAGGGCCGGGGCGACCGACAGGTGCGCGGCCCTCACCACCACCGTGGGGGTGGTCATTGGGGTTCATAACAGAACCGCGAACGGTGGGACGGATACCCATGTGACGGGTACGGCCGGCCTTACCGATGTGGATGTTCTCGTGGTCCAAGTTGCCAACCTGACCGATGCAGGCAGTGCAGTTGGTACGCACATAGCGAACTTCGCCGGAGGGCAGACGAACCTGAGCCAGGTCGCCTTCCTTCGCCATCAGCTGAGCAGCGGTGCCGGCAGAACGAACCATCTGTGCACCGTGACCGGGCTGCAGCTCCACATTGTGGATCACAGTACCAACAGGAATGTTGGCAATGGGCAAGCAGTTGCCGGGCTTGATGTCGGCAGCGGCAGAGGATACTACCTGGTCGCCGGCCTTCAGACCGTTGGGAGCCAGGATATAGCTCAGGGTGTTGTCCTCATACTTGATGAGGGCGATGAAAGCACTGCGGTTGGGATCGTACTCAATGCGCTCTACAGTAGCGGGCATATCCAGCTTCTGACGCTTGAAGTCGATGATGCGGTACTTTCTCTTGTTTCCGCCGCCACGATGACGGACGGTGATGTGACCGTAGCTGTTGCGACCGGCATTCTTCTTCAGGGTCTCAACCAGGCTACGCTCAGGTTTTGCCTTCTTATCTACGCCTTCAAAGCCGGACACGGTCATATTACGACGGGCCGGGGTATAAGGCTTGAAAGTTTTAATAGCCATTTGCGTTTACTCCTTTTTGAGATTGGATTACACCATACCCTCGAAGAACTCGATGGTCTTGGAGTTGGCGGTCAGAGTGACCACAGCCTTCTTGTAAGCTGCGCGGGGGCCTGCGGGATAAGCGCCGGTGCGCTTTACCTTGCCCTGCATACGGATGGTGTTGACCTTGGCAACCTTCACGTCGAAGATTTCCTCAACAGCAGCCTTGATTTCTGTCTTGGTGGCATTGATGGCAACCTGGAATACGTACTTCTTGTCAGCAACGGACTCCATGGACTGCTCAGTGATCACCGGTCTGCGGATAATATCATAAGCGTTCATTATGCGAATACCTCCTCGATCTTCCGCAAAGCTTCCTGGTCAACGACCAGCTTCTTTGCATTGATTACGTCGTAGACGTTGATCAGGTTGGCGAAGGTAACCTCGCAGCCGGGAATGTTGCGGCCGGACTTGACAACGTTTGCATCAGGTGCGGCAGTAACTACCAGGGCCTTGCAATCTGCACCGACTGCCTTCAGGAAAGCAGCGAAATCCTTGGTCTTGGGTGCGTCCATCTTGATGGAGTCGATCACGATCAGGTTTTCCTCTGCAACCTTGGCGCTCAGTACGGACTTCAGAGCCAGGCGGCGGGTCTTCTTGTTGAGCGTGTAGCTGTAGTCACGGGGCTTCGGTGCGAATACCACACCACCGTGGGTCCACTGGGGAGCACGGGTGCTGCCCTGACGGGCGCGGCCGGTGCCCTTCTGCTTCCAGGGCTTTCTGCCGCCGCCGGAAACTTCTGCACGAGTCAGAGCAGACTGGGTGCCCTGACGCTTGTTGGCCAGATGATTCTTAACAACATCGTGGACAACAGACTGATTGGCCTCTACGCCGAACACAGCTTCGGACAGTTCGATCTCGCCAACCAGCTTGCCGGACATATCATAAACATTGGTCTTAAGCATGATTTAAGATCTCCTTTCCTTAGCCTCTTGCGGAAGCCTTCTGCGGGTTTCTGCCGGAAGCCTTCTGCGGGTTCTTGCTGATGCCGGCCTCGGCACCCTTGGCCTTGACGTTCTTGACAGTGTTGCGCAGGTAAACCAGACCGCCCTTGGGGCCGGGGATGGCGCCGCGGATAACGATCATATTCAGCTCTGCATCAACCTTGACGATTTCCAGATTCTCGATGGTGACCTGCTCATTGCCCATCTGGCCTGCGCCGATCTTGCCCTTGAAGATGCGAGCTGCATCCAGAGCGCCCATGGAACCTGCGTGACGGTGGACAGGGCCGCCGCCGTGGGTCATATCAATGCGGTGCGCGTTGTGACGCTTGATAACACCCTGATATCCGTGACCCTTGGAAATACCGGTGACATCGATCATATCGCCGGATGCGAAGGTATCGGCCTTTACAACATCACCCACGTTCAGGGTGCTGTTTTCCAGCTTAAATTCCTTCAGGTGCTTGACAGCCTCTACCCCGGCCTTCTTCAGGTGGCCGGCTTCAGGCTTGCTCAGCTTGGATTCCTTAACGGACTCAAAGCCAAGCTGTACGGCTTCATAGCCGTCGGTTTCGATGGTCTTCTTCTGAGTGACGACGCAGGGGCCTGCTTCCACAACGGTAACAGGGATCACCTTGCCGTTCTCATCGAAGATCTGGGTCATACCCACTTTCTTGCCGATGATTGCTTTCTGCATTTTTGGTTTTCTCCTTTTTTATAGGTTATTGGTTGACGGATGCATTGGGAACACCTGTCAACATGACCCGTCCGCCCGATGCCAGACAGTGCGGGCAGCGGTAATTCCTATATATTATAATAATGTATAGGGATTACAGCTTTATCTCTATCTCAACGCCAGCGGGAAGGTCCAGGCTCATCAGGGCCTCGATGGTCTTCTGGTTGGGGTTGAGGATATCGATCAGTCTCTTATGGGTTCTGCGCTCGAACTGCTCACGGCTATCCTTGTACTTGTGGACAGCGCGAAGGATGGTAACGACTTCCTTCTTGGTGGGCAGGGGGATGGGACCGGAAACAGAAGCGCCGTTGCGCTTTGCGGTCTCAACGATTTTGGCTGCGCTGGAATCGATCAGCTGGTGATCGTAAGCCTTCAGCCGAATGCGGATCATTTGGTTTGCCATGGTTGGTTTCCTCCTTGAATTTCGTACTCAGTTTCTTTCGTCTGGGTACGGTCGAACTGATTTGTTCACGCCGCCGTGCGTATCACTCCCAGCCATGAAAAATGGCCGACGCAAGGCCGACCTTTTCCTGCCGCGGCGATATACGCAAGCGTAAACAGGACAGTTCAGCCGCCCGATGACCGGACATACTCCGCAGAAGTTACCGCCTTTCGGCGCAATCTCCTGCATCATCGCAGTACGCGCAGGGCAAAGTGCCCCTATACGCGCTCGATTATGTTACCATCAAATGGGTATTTTGTCAAGCATTATTTTTATAAATTTGTTTATTTTTCCGCATTTTCCCCATCAAAAAAACGAGAGGCTTCTGCTTTCGCCTCTCGTTTCTTTGCTCATTTAGTGCAGTGTTCGTACAATGCACTTGCCTTCCTTCATCTCCAGCGCCCAGTCTGCAACATCCGTAGCAGCCGGACGGTGCGTTACCGCAATGCAGGTCTTACCCGGCAGTTCCCGGATGCGCTCCAAAACCGTGCGCTCCGTAGCATCGTCCAGTGCGGAGGTCGCTTCATCCAACAGCAAAATAGGTGCATCGCTTAGTACCGCGCGGGCAATGCTTAGGCGCTGTGCCTGTCCTTCGGAAAGACCCAGGGCATTTTCACCTACCACCGTCTCCAGTCCTTCGGGAAGAGTGTACAGGTAATCGTCCATGGCGCTGATGTGGATCGCCCGTTCGATCTCCTCCCGGGTGGCGTTGGGATTGGTCACCAGCAGATTATCCCGCAGACTGCCACTGAGCAGCAGGTTACCCTGGGGAACGTATGTAAAGAGTCTGCGGGTGGTGTAATCCACGGTCACATCCTCTTCCCCATCCAAAAACAGCCGTCCGGAAGCAGGCGGGAAGATGCCCAGCAGCAGCTTGAGCAAGGTGCTCTTACCGATGCCGGAATGTCCCACAATGACCCCAAAGCTGCCCTTCGGCAGGAAGAAGTCTGCGTTATCCAGCACGTAATCCCGATCGTAAGCAAAGGTCAGGGCTTCGCCCCGAATGCCGGTCATTTTCTCATAGATCGGTGCTGCTTCCTTGCGCTGCGTGGTGGCGGTATTGCAAATAGACTCCAGCTCCTGCAAACGCTCTGCGGCGGCGCACATTGCCGCATACTGAGGTCCGATACGGGACATATTGGTAAACGGTATGCGCACCTGCGCCACTAGATTGTTAATGGCCATCATCGTGCCGTAGGTCATCTGCCCCGCCAAAATGGCTGAAGAACACCACACCAGTGAGCCAAAGGATGCACCGTAGGCCAAAACGCTCATCATGGTGCTGCTGACCAAGGAAACATTCTTTCTTTTGCGATGCAGTTCATAACGCTCTGCCAGCAGCTTGTCGGAGCGATTTTCTATCACCTGGGAGATATCCATCGCCTGTACCATCAAAAGCTTTTCCATCGTTTCCTGAATAAAGCCGGACACCTTTCCCTGGGCTTCACTGTTGCGCTTATTCAGGGTCTTCAGCTTGCGGCGGATGAACGAGGACACGATCACTACCAAAATACCTACCACCACAACTACTACGGTAAGCATCGGCTCCAACGCGATCAGCACCGTCATTGCCGCAATCAGCTTTGTGGCCATAGAAGCCACAGAGGGCAGAATATTCAGAAGACTTGTGATCAGCACCGAAACATCGTGGTTCATCAGATTCAGCAGCTCGCCGGTGTGATACTTGGTCACCGCGGAATACTCACCCCGCAATAAACCGTGGAGCAATGTTCTTTTCCACTGCATATCCATCCGTCCGGTCAGCTGATCCTTCAGGTGGTGGATCAGCGCGCCGGTTAAAATGGTCGCCACGATCAAAATGCCCTGCTGTACACAGGCGCGGATGAAAGCCTGCTTATCCGGTGCGGCACCTGTGACCGCGTCCACTACCCTGCGGGTACCCAATGCAAACCACACGCCAAACAAAGACATTGCCACGTTGCAGATCAGCAGCAAAAGCAATGCGGGTATCCATCTGCGATTGGTGCGAAGCATCCACCGCATCGTCCCCTGCTTTTTCATTGGGTACACCTCCTTATCTTATCATTACAGGTAGTATACCATTTTTTTCGTTTCCCGTCAACCACCCCAAAAAGTGAGGCACAATGCGAAATGTATAACGCATAATGCAAACCGGTTATGTCAGCACAAAGCTGACTTCGCATGCAAGTCGTTTGGCCTGTTTTATTTTTATGCTTAAAAACATCATTTTTGTACATTATGCTATTTTGCTATAACTAATATTTTATTTTTCTTCAATTTAGTTGCTGTTTGTCTATAATTATTATAAAAAAGTTATCTTTTAGTTATAAAAAAGTTATTTTCTCACTTTTATGCATCTTGTGCATTTTGCACATTTTCAGTTTTTTTCGAGCATTTGACAGAACATATTGTGCTGTGTATTATATAGAAAAGCACCCCATACATTGCGGCAACAATGTACGAGATGCTTTGTGGCGTCGGATCTGCTACGCAAATCTAACTTCTCCGTTGGTTAGTATAGCAGATCTCCGCCACAATGTCAAATTGCACATTAAAGCAAATAAGAAAGGAGATCTGCATTATTACCAACCTATTTTACGACGGTTTTAATTCCAAGCTGATAGAAACCGCCTTGTTTGAGGGCTTCCTTGAAATACCCATTATGGATGCCCCCAAAAAAATCGTTGTACCTTCGGTTGCCATTCCTTTTTCAAAAAGAAAAGCAATCACAAGCCCAGCAGAAGAAATGCTTGTATTTTACGAGCAAGATTCCAAATTCAGAGGATTCCTCAGCATGCCGCAAAATTACACTGATGAGCTGCGAGACATTCAAATAATCTCTACGCCCGATTGCTCTCTCTACCGGGATATGCCGCTTTGGGAACAGATCGCAAATATCGGTGTAAGCCGTTCCGTGGGGTATTATTTACAACAGCAAGGGAAATACGTTATTCCAAATGCCCGTTGGGGTGACGAAAGAACATACACAAAGGGCATTTTTGATTACATACCCGCATTTTCGGGTATCCCAAAAAACAGTATCGTCTCTATCGGCACCTACGGCTGCAGCAAAAGCAAAGAGGACAAATACTTCCTTGAAGCAGGTCTTGAAGCAATGCTTGCCGAATTAACGCCGCAGGATGTGATCGTGTATGGCTCATATAACCCTAAGATTTTTGATAAGTACGAGCACTATACTCATTTTCACCACCTGCCCGATTGGACCACCTATATCCACAAAAGAAAGAAGGTGGTCTAATGGGTACAAGCAAAAGCGGGCGTTATCTTAATACAAAAGGTGCAGGACACAGTGTGAGTGATTTTGCGCTCGTTCATTCCAATGAGGGCAAATATACGAAGCCTTCCCGCAAAGGTGATAGATTACGTCTTGTCAGCGGTGGACACGGTCAAACAGGTATGGATCAGCTTGATAAATACGGCATTAAATACAATATCGAAAAAACCTATCCTAATGGTGTCCGTGTGGGAAATGTCCCCGACCACAAAAACCCGGGAAAGCAAAAGAGTATGGGGCAGGCTTGGTTTCCTAAATCCTGGACAGATAAGGATATCCGTCGTGCAGGCGAACACGTAGCAGGACTTAAAGGAAATCGCCATATTGCAGACGGCAAAAAGATATATGGCGTTTATAAAAGAGTGCGGGTCGGAGTAATCCGCACGAACGGTAAAATAGCCACAGTTTTTCCAGACTCAGACCAAAGCTCAGTATTAAAGAAACGGAGAAGATAATATGAATATCAAACTATTGAGGGAGCTTCTTTCTCGCTATCTATCCCTTGATCCCAATGATGATTTTAGTATAGAAAAATATTGGAAAGAAATGAGTGCGATTCTTTCGGACGATATTTCAGCAACAATTCATTTTTTTGAAAGCGAATGTACGGAGGAAGAATTTTATTGGCTCGGCTCAATATTTGAGGATATAGCCGAAAAGACGCAAAGCAAAGAACTGATAGGAGTTCTTCGTGATCGTCTTGCAAAAGTCACGCCCGAAACATATTGTCAGCAGAACTTCAAAACCGAGCATATGCAAAAGTGGGTTGATTATACAGAATATGTTAGGAGTGTCAATATGAATATCGATTATGCAGAAGGCAGAATTGACGAATAACGCTCGCACAGCAGAGAACTTCTGTCCCTTGCGGTTTGGAATCGGTATGAACGCAAAAACAGCGGGCGGATGAGATCATCCGCCCGTGCGCCCTTTTATTCCAAAATATATGCGGCGGTTATTTCGCCGTAGTACGCGGTGTGGTAATCCTCGCAATCCCGGGGACTTTCCGGATTATAGTAGCGATTTCTGTTCTCCTCATTGATGGCGTTTATGTCCTGCTCCTGCTTGTAGATCACCTTGCATTCCAGTGTCAGCGGCAGCTGACGAATGGCAGGTGCACCAACCGTCTCTCCCGGTACGGTCTCCAGCCCCAACTCCTTGAATTTGTCTACATCCCGTCCGGACTTTGTGCCGCAATAACCGATAATGGAATGGTCGTACTCCCCCCAGGGGATATTGACCGTAAATTCTCCGCTTTTATCCAGCAGCTTCTTGGTGTGGCGACTGCGGCGCACAAAGGCAATATACATCGGCTTGTGCCACTGGTTTCCCATCGTGCCCCAGCCAATAGCCATCGTATCCGTCTCGCCGTCGGCGGCAGTGGTCAGCAGAACGCCCTTGTCGGTGGCCTCCAAAATGTGCCCTGCGTATTCCCATATATTGATGTATTTTTTCATCTGATTGCCTCCTTATTATAATATAGTATTATTCTACCCTACCCCCAACCGGTTTGCAAGAAAAAGTTGTCACCTTTCGTATTGACTTCTCCTCGCTCCCGTCTTATAATGCAAAACAGCAAAATCTTTATGAGAGGACTCGAATCTAAGCAGTAACAATGAAAAGAAAGCATTTGAAAGCCGTATTCTTAGATACCATCCCGGTGCTCACCGGATATTTGTTTTTGGGTATGGGCTTTGGTATTTTATTAAGTGAAAACGGATACGGCGTTTTGTGGGCACTGGCTATGAGCATTTTTGTCTTTGCAGGCTCCGGGCAATACCTGGCAGTCAGCCTGCTGGCAAACAGTGCAGGTCTGCTTAGCGCCGCCATTGCCACACTGCTGGTAAACGCGCGGCATCTGTTTTACGGCATCTCTCTTTTGGAAAAATACAAGGGTGCAGGCAAGAAAAAGCCTTATATGATCTTCGCCCTTACCGACGAAACCTACTCTTTGGTGACCCAAAACGAGCCGCCGGAGGGTATGTCACGCCACAGCTACTGTTTTGCGGTATCCATGCTGGATCACATTTACTGGATCATCGGCTGTACCCTGGGCGCACTGGCCGGTCAGTTCATCCCCATCAATTATGAGGGTATTGAATTTGTACTCACTGCCCTGTTCGTCACCATGTTTGTGGATCGCTGGCTCACAAACAAGGACCACTTCCCTGCGGTAGTGGGCGTGTGCGCCACCTTGGTATCCCTGCTGATTTTTGGCTCGGAGATCTTCCTCATCCCCGCAATGGTACTGATCGCCTTGCTGTTGATGCTCTCCCCCAAGACCGGAAGGAGGGACGTCCATGCATGATATTTGGCTGATCATCGTCATCGCACTGGTCACCGCTGCCACCCGTTTTGTGCCCTTTTTGCTGTTCAGCGGCAAAAAAGAGCCGCCCGCCGCAGTGCTTCGCCTGGGCAGATTGCTCCCCTGCGCGATCATCGGTATGCTGGTGGTATACTGTATGAAAGACATACAGCCCAGCCTCTACCCCTACGGTCTGCCGGAGCTGATCGGCTGTACGGCAGTGGCGCTGCTCCACATTTGGAAGCGGAACAGTCTGCTAAGCATCGGCGTGGGCACAGTGCTTTATATGCTTTTGGTCCAGCTTGTTTTTTAGATTTTGAAAAAGGACCTGTTGCAAAAAGTTTTGCAACAGGTCCTTTTTTATGCTTTAAATTGGGGCTGGCAGGTCAGATTCATGCCTAGGCGCTTGAATACCTTTTCGTCCACCGAGGACAAAATCACAGAGGAATGCACCTGGCATCCCCGCAGCTTGTCCAGCTGCTCCATAGCAAGCTCTGCAGTGGGGTTGGTGGCGGCGCAAACGGAAAGCGCCAATAAGATCTCATTGGTATGCAGTCGGGGGTTGCGGTTTCCCAAATGGTCTACCTTCAGGTGTAAAATAGGATCGATGACCTTGGGCGACAGCAGATGGATATTCTTATCCAGTCCCGCCAACGCCTTCAGCGCATTAAGCATCAGCGCAGAGGACGCGCCCAGCAGAGGGGTGGTCTTTCCGGTGATGATCCTGCCGTCCGGCAGCTGCATTGCGGCAGCCGGATCGCCGGTCTCCTCTGCCCGCTTCAGAGCAGGCTCTACCACCGTGCGGTCTGCGGCGGTCACGCCCGCCTTTTTCATCAGCATTTCCAGCTTGATGATCTGCGATTGCTCCGCCTTGCCCTTTTTTTGCTCGCAAAGGGCATCATAGTATCGGCGAATGATCTCCTGCCGGGCTGCCTCACACACCACTTCATCATCAGTGATGCAGTTGCCTGCCATATTGACACCCATATCCGTGGGAGATTTATAGGGGCAGGCCCCTAAGATCCGCTCAAAAATCGCCTGCAGTACCGGAAATGCCTCCACGTCCCGATTGTAATTGACCGTGGTTTTGCCGTAGGCCTCCAGGTGGAAGGGGTCCAGCATATTCACATCGTCCAGATCCGCGGTAGCCGCCTCATAGGCTAAGTTTACCGGATGATTCAGGGGCAGATTCCATATAGGGAAGGTCTCGAACTTGGCATAGCCCGCCTGCACCCCCTTTTGGTATTCGTGGTATAGCTGGCTCAAACAGGTTGCCATTTTGCCACTGCCCGGTCCGGGGCCGGTAATGACCACCAATTCCCGGGTAGTCTCAATATACTCGTTCTTGCCAAAGCCCGCCTCCCCCACAATGTTTGCCACATCATAGGGATAGCCCTCAATATCGTAGTGGTGATACACCCGCAGCCCCATTCCCTCCAACCGTGCCTGGAATGCACGGCTCAGGGGCTGGTCTTTGTAGCGGGTCAGCACCACAGAACTGACGTATAGGCCAAAATCTCTGAAAATATCGATCAGGCGGATCACATCACGGTCGTAGGTGATGCCTAAGTCACCGCGGACCTTGTTCTTTTCAATATCGTCGGTGTTAATGACGATCACCATTTCCACCTGGTCTGCCATCTGCAGCAGCATTTGCATCTTACTGTCCGGCTTAAAGCCCGGAAGCACCCGCGCCGCGTGATGGTCGTCGTACAGCTTGCCGCCAAATTCCAAAAACAGCTTGCCGCCGAATTTTTCAATTCTGTCCCGAATCCGTGCGGATTGGGTTTTAATGTATTGTTCGTTATCAAATCCGCATTTCATCGGAGAATTACCTCTTATATTCCCGAACTGCTTTTTCCAGTCGGTCCATTGCTTCAACGATCACACTGCGGGGACAGGCCAGTGCCAAACGGATAAACTGGCCGGTCTTTTCGCCGAATTTGGTGCCCATATCCGGCCAAATATTAGCCTTGTGCAGCAGCAGATCCTCCAGCTCCTCCGGGCTCAGTCCCAATCCGCTGCAATCCATCCACAGCAGGTATGTACCCTGGGGCTCAATAATATGGATCTGCGGCAGCTTCTCTGCCACAAACTTCTGAATGTACTGCACATTTTCCCAAATATAGGCCTTGCACGCTTCCAGCCACTGCTCGCCCTCTGAATATGCGGCACAGCAGGCCACCATCCCCATATAGTTACATTCATTATAACCGACGATATCAATGGTTTTGCGGAATTTTGCCCGCAGCTCCTCCCCGGGAATAAAAATGTTGGAGATCTGCAAGCCTGCAATATTAAAGCCCTTACTGGGAGAGGTGCTGACGATCAGGTGCTCCAGCATCTCGGGGCATACGGTGGCAAAGGGGGTGTGGGTATAGCCGGGGGAGAAGAAATCACAGTAAATCTCATCGGCGAAAACCACCACATTGTGCTTTTTGCAAATGCGGCCCATTTCCTTCAATTCCTCAGGTGTCCATACACGGCACACCGGATTGTGGGGGCTGCACATAATAAACAGCTTAATGCTGTTTTTTGCGATCTTTTCCTCAAAATCAACGAAATCTATAGAGTATTTTCCGTCCTCGTAGCGCAGTTCATTTTCCACCACGGTGCGGCCATTGCGGTTGATGACGTTGAAAAACTGGTGATATACGGGAGACTGGATCAGCACCCCGTCACCGGGCTCGGTCACTGTGCGCACAGCGGCAGACAGCGCCGTCACCACGCCGGGAGTATGGATGATCCAGCTGCGGTCCGTTTTCCAACCATAACGGCGGGAAAACCAGCCTTCCACTGCGCTGTAAAAATCATCGCCTGCCAGGCTGTAGCCGAAAATACCCCGATCCACCGCCTCATGCATTGCCTTCTTGACACAATCGGGCAGCGTAAAGTCCATATCCGCCACCCAAAGGGGGATCATATCCTCCGGGTATCCGTTTTGGGTGATGGTGTCGTATTTTTCACAATTCGTTTTCCAACGATTGATCACCCTGTCAAAATCGTATTCCATATTACTCCTCCAAAGCACGGGCAAGATCCGCAATCAGATCATCAATATCTTCAATACCCACCGACAGACGCACCAAATCCGGACCGACACCTGCCGCCAACAGCTCCTCGTCGTTCATCTGACGATGGGTGGCAGAAGCAGGATGCAGCACGCAGGTTTTGGCATCGGCCACGTGGGTGGCAATAGAACACAGCTCCAGCTTGGCCATAAACCGCTCTGCCGCACTGCGTCCGCCCTTTACGCCAAAGGAAACCACGCCGCAGCAGCCCTTGGGCAGATATTTTTTAGCCAAGTCGTAGTATCGGTCACCTTCAAGGCCTGCATAGTGTACCCAGGTGATATTGGGATGATTTTGCAGGAACTTGGCAACTGCCAGCGCATTATCGCAGTGCTTTTGCATACGCAGGGGCAGTGTTTCCATACCCATGCCCAAAAGCCAGGAATTCATCGGTGCGGGTGTAGAGCCGAAGTCCCGCATCAGCTGAACGGTCGCTTTGGTGATATACGCACCCTCCAGGCCAAACTTCTTGGTGTAGGTCACCCCGTGATAGCTGTCATCGGGAGTGGTCAGGCCGGGGAATTTGTCGCTGTAGCGATCCCAGTCAAAATTGCCGGAATCTACGATCGCTCCGCCCACTGCGGCGGCGTGACCGTCCAAATATTTGGTGGTGGAGTGGGTAACAATATCCGCGCCCCACTGGAAGGGACGGCACAAATAAGGTGTTGCAAAGGTATTATCCACGATCAGGGGTACACCGTGGGCGTGGGCAACCTTGCTGAATCGCTCAATATCCAGCACCGTCAGTGCGGGATTTGCAATGGTCTCGCCGAACAGCGCCTTCGTATTGGGCTGCATCGCCGCCGCCAGCTCCTCTTCGCTTGCATCGGGGCTGACAAAGGTAAAGGAAATGCCCATACGCTTCATCGTCACCGCAAACAGATTATAGGTGCCGCCGTAGATAGAGGCAGAGCTTACGATATGGTCCCCCGCGGAAGCAATGTTGAAGATGGCGAAGAAGTTTGCCGCCTGTCCGCTGGACAGAAGCATTGCCGCCGTGCCGCCCTCCAGCGCGCACAGCCGTGCCGCCACCGCATCGGAGGTGGGGTTTTGCAGGCGGGTATAAAAATAGCCGGATGCCTCCAGGTCGAACAGCTTGCCCATATCCTCACTGGTTTCATATCGGAAGGTGGTGGACTGGATGATTGGAATGTTACGGGGTTCACCGCCGGCAGGCTTATAGCCGGCGTGGAGACAGTTGGTATCAAATTTCATAGAAACACGGTCCTTTTTGTAATATATGAGGTTATTATACACCCCCCGCAAGGCGCTGTCAACGCCGCAAGGGACTTGTTATTTTGTTTCAAAGATCTGCAGCTTTTCATAAACCGCACGCCGTTGGTCCGCACAATCGGCGGCCTTTATAATACTGGTGCGTTTTCCAAACAGCCGCAAAAAGCCGAAGCGAAGCACCTTCATACTCATATAAAGAAAGCGTCTGATGGGGCGTTTTTCCAATTTGGGATGGTGGGCTACCGCGCTTTGACGCAATGTTTTCCAAAGAAGCCGAACTTTTCCGTATTCTTCTTCCTGCTTTTGCCGGGGCAGCATATTGGTACTGCGGCGGCGATCTTTGTCTTTTCTGCCAAAGTTTCCGCCGGCTATAGAGTCCTCCATCAGCTGCCGGCAAAGCTTTTCCGGTGCGTTACTTGCCCACGGAGGACAAGCCGTTCCCAAATACAGGCTGCACATTTTTGTTAAAACTGCCCCGTAAAATCTGAGCCCTACCTCCTCCAAAAGAGGCAATAGCTGCTGTGTCCAAAACGCACAATCAGCGGTTTGGTGAACATAGCAGGCCCAGTCCATAATATGGCGCAGGCCCAAGCCCTGCCCCCACATGTGATGCTGCATGTGCAAAAGCAGGATCAACCCGTGGTGGGCATATGCCGGTGCGCAAAACGCGCCGGAAGGTGTTTGGACCACGCGGAAATCTTTATAAAGGCTTTCCAAAAAGGATTCGATCAGTCCTCTTTTTTCATCCGAAGGCATCCCCGCCGGTTCTAAGTGGATCTCTAAGTTTTCCCCTTCCTTGAAGAGTACCTGATGATAGTCGTCCTCTTCACAGGAATGGGCAAAGCCCCGCGCCTTCAGCTTTTCAACCGTTGGCTCTACGCGGTTGCGGGGGACCATAAAGTCCACATCCCCCAAATGGCGCAGTTCCGGCTTCGGGTAGTAGGCGGCGGCCGCCTCCCCTTTTAAGATCACATACCGTTCCTGTTCTTCCTCCAAAAAAGCGACCAGCTTGCATCGGGCATACTCTACCGCCGCATTGGAGGCCGTCACCTTTCGGGCAACATAAGCGGCCTTTTCCGCTAAATCAGCGGGGATCTTGCTCCGGTGGGGTGTCAGCGCATCCACGCACAGGGGCATTACTGTTTGGACGTGGGCCTCCCGAAAAAGCACTCTCCAGTCCAGTTGCTCCGGAAGGGTCACCGCATCCTTTGTACCGATCGCGACAGACATCAGTTCCAACAAGATCTGCTGTTCTTTTGTCATTTTATCCCCTTCCTTCTATTCTTATCAGCTGTTATGCCAGCTCTTCCTTTGTTCCTCGCTATGGGCGTTTTCCTGCAGGTCGTATTGAAGCCCCACAAAGCTCAGCTCCCGATAGTATGCCGAGGTGGCATCATCGTTGATCTGATTTAAGCGTTTCTGCCCGCTGCGGATTTTGGACCGTTTGAACAGCACGATGTTCAGCAGTCTGTAAATCCACATAAAAGGCAGTAAAAACGGCAGCTTTCTTAAAATGGGATACTGCTGCTTCATATAGAACATCGCGGGAAACAGCATCCCCCATTTTTGCTTCTTGCGGGCTGCCTGGGCAGAACCCTCACGGGCGCTTTTTTTCGCCGCATCGGCGATCTTGCATTTTTCCCGCAGACCGTAAGCGCCACTTTCCACAAAGCGCTCGATCATATATTCCGTAACCTGATCCTCGGCACCACCTGAAAACAGCGCGCAGATGGCTTTTTCCACATTTTTATAGAATGTGCCCAGTTTCATCTTTTCCATTTCCGTCTCAATGTATGCCCAGTCTATATCCGGATTTTTCAGGCGGTACAGCCACAGATCCGTAATGTGCCGCAAGCCGATGCCGCCGTCACGGAAATGCTTGGTCATGTGGGTAAACAGGTAAATATACTCATCCTCCCTGTTCATCCAGTACTGGTTGGGCTTTTGCGCATCCGGCTTAAATTTTTCCCAGGGATCTGTATAATACCGATAATAGTCCTCGTTATAGCTGGGAATGACCCGCTTATGCAGCTCCACCACTATATAAGGCTTTTTCTTCCACACGATCTCGTGGTCGCTTTCGGTGGTATGGGTATAGCCCAGGTTTTGCATACACCGGCGAACAGCCTCATACTGCTCCTGTCGGATCAGAATGTCGATATCGCTCATCAGGCGCATTTCCGATGCGGGATACATTTTTTTCAGAGCAGCGCCCTTTAAAAGGGCGTAATCCACTCCCTCTTCATCAAAAGCCTCCTGCAGACGGCGCAGGCTGTCTGCCTGATAATTGTCACTGGCGACGATTTGCAGTGCGTGCATCATCGTTTCTTCCCAATCGGTCAGATCTGCACCTGCTTTATACAGCCCGTCTATGAGCATCGGAAGGGTCTGATGCTTTTTGCCGATTTTTAAGATCGCACCGATATTTTCCGAATGTATCGGCAAGGCGCTATGGGGCAATACGGCATTTTGAATCACTGCCGCAATGTCTTTATACAGCGTTTTCATTGACGCTCCTCCTATCGGCATTCCCGAGACAGATTTTCCAAGATCACGTTCCCCAGACGCAGGCTGTTATGGTCTCCCACGAAGCTGTTGTGGGGAGTAATAAGCACGTTTTCCATATCCCACAGGGGATGATTTTCCGGCAGGGGCTCTTCCTCAAAAACATCCAGCACCGCACCGCCCAAGCCGTTTTGCAGTGCCCGGGTCAGATCCTCCGTAGATACCACGCCGCCACGGGCGATATTTACCAAAACCGCACCCTTTTTCATTTTGGAAAGGGTCTTTTCATTCATTAAGTGCTTCGTTTGCTCTGTAAGCGGCAGGGTCAGCACCACCACATCACTTTTGGGGAGCACCTGCTCCAGCTGCTCCACAAGGTACATTTTGGAGATGTGGGGCAGCTCTGCCGTGAACACGTCCACACCGACGACCTGACAGTCGAAGGCACTGAACCGTTTGGCACATTCCTGCCCAATATTACCACAGCCCACGATGCAGACCTGCTTGCCCCATAATTCCAAAAGCCCCCGGTGTTTCATCCACTGGTGCTTTTGCTGATTTTGGGCAAAAAACCGGCTTTGCTTATAGATCTGCAGTACCCCTGCAACAGCAAACTCTGCCATAGGAATGCCGTATACGCCCCGTGCATTATAAATCGTAATGCCTCTGCGCTGTACCTCTTCCATGGGCACCCGATCAAAACCGGCACTGGTCAGCTGAATCAATCGCAGGTTTTTAAAAAGACCGATATCGTGATGCAAAAACAGACCGTTACACACCAGCCCTTCTACCCAGGACGGGTCAACCGGCAGTGCGTCCTGCTCGTATTGCATAAACGCCACCTCGTGGCCCATTGCGCGGATCTGCTCCAACTGCTCCGCAGTACAATTCCAGGCACCTGTAATCAGTAGCTTCATTATTTACCCTCTTTGCATTTGCAAAATTTCGTCTACCTTTTCGCAGACGATGCGGTGATTTTGTACATAGTCCTGAGGCGCTGTCTGACACAGCAGCTCCTGCCCGCGGATCTCCTGTACACCCTTTTGGAAAATTTCTTCAATTTCCTGCAGAGAGTCAATTTTCGCTGCATTGCAGAAGCTTCGGGACAGAATCACCCGGGAAGAGCCCAAACGATAGTGCTCCTTCAGCACATAAGAGCCGGGAAGCAGGCCGCCGTGCATTGCGGCAATGCCGCCAAATCCAAAGGGCAGGCCCTTTTTTTGGAACTTCTCTGCCAGGCGGTCCACCGTGCCGTCTGCCAGCAGCTTAAACATAAAACGGTGACCGTAGGCAAGGGACATATCGTTGAGCCCCACATAGATCTCGTCAATGCCGTCTACCTGCAGGATCTCGTCTGCCCCTTCGTTGGCCTCGGCAGTTTCCATCAGCGGCAGGGTCTTTGCCCGACCGTCTACCAGACGGACAAACTGCTCCACTTCCTTCGGGGTTTTGAAATAGGGCAGCATGATCACGTCGGCGCCGCGTTCAATGATCCCGTCGATCTCCTCTTTGGAGGAAGAATGATCTGCCGTTTTTTCGTGAATGGGATTACATCGCACCAACAGCTCCGCCTTTTTAACGGTTGCACGTATCCGCGCCACATCCTCCAGGGTATGGTGGCTTTGCACCGTGTCCATCCCGCCCTGACGCAAACTTTTTCCAATATACTCCATATCCACGAAAATGCGGTCTACACCGGCATTTTCCGCAATGGTGGCAACATCCGGGTTGTTGGTGATGTACATCAGCTTGATATGTTCCATTTTATTTACCGCTTTCTACCGGCGTCTGCTCCGACTGTTCTTCTTTCACGACGGTTTCGCCCTTGTTTTCGTTATCCGCATTGGAAAGCACCTTAAACACCGTTTTGAACATGATCTTAATGTCCAGCCAAAAGCTCAGATGGTCTACATACCACACACTCAGCTCAATGCGGTGGTGCCATTCCACGTCCTTTCGTCCGTGTACCTGCGCCCAGCCGGTAATACCGGGGCGCACCTCAAACATTCTGCGCTGAAAATCTGTATATTCCTCCAGCGGCCAGGGATGATAGGTCAGCGGCGGACGGGGACCGATCAGACTCATATCCCCCTTCAGGATGTTAAAAAACTGGGGCAGCTCGTCCAGGCTGGTGGCGCGGATAAACTTCCCCACCTTGGTGACCCGCTTGTCCTGTTTGTCGGAATAGACGCCGGATCTCTCCGCGCCCACACACATCGAGCGGAATTTATAGATGTGAAACTGCTTGCCGTTTTTGCCTAAACGGACCTGCTTGAACAGCACCGGGCCGGGGGAATCCAGCTTAATGAGCAGCGCCACGATCAGCATGGGAATACCGCCTACCAAAATACCGATTAAAGAAATGATGATATCAATGAAGCGCTTGAAGAAATGTCTGTACATTCATCGGACCTCTTTTCTTGGCTTATACACATAAAAGCCCATAATATCAATCGTATTATACAAAAATACACCCCCCATTGTCAACCAATACAGGTATAAAAGTACTTAAAAAACAACAAAAGGAAATCGAAATTTTGGTGTATTTCGCTCTTGCCAAAATGTGCAAACGGTGGTATGATTCACTACGCCTAAATAAATAAGAAAAGAAGTGTTTTTCGTGGAAACTCATTTGATCGTGCTGGCAGTTGCCTTGATTGGCGGACTGATGCTTTCCCGTTTGACTAAACTGATCAATCTGCCCGCAGTAACCGCTTATTTGGTAGCAGGTCTGCTGCTGGGACCGTTCTGCTTAGGTGCGCTGAAGGTCCCGGGACTGGGCTTTAATTCCGCAGAGCAGGTAGAGGGGCTTGGCATCATTACCCAAACCGCTTTGGGCTTTATTGCCTTTACCATCGGTAACGAATTTCGCATCAGTCAGTTAAAAGCCACCGGCAAGCAGGCCATCACCATTGGCATCCTGCAGGCGGTGCTGACCACTGTGGTGGTGGACATTGTGCTGATCGTTCTGCACTTTCTGTTCCCTCACATCATCTCCGTTCCCTGCGCAATTACCTTGGGCGCCATCGCTTCTGCCACCGCCCCTGCCGCCACATTGATGGTCATTCGGCAGTATAAGGCAGACGGTCCGCTGACCAAGCTGCTTTTACTGGTGGTCGCCATCGACGATGCTGTGGGACTGCTGCTGTTTTCCATCTCCTTCGGCATTGCTACCGCCCTTTCCGCAGGCCAGGTCAGTGTTTTGTCGGTGGTGGTAGAGCCCCTTTTGGATATTATTTTGTCTTTGGGCTTGGGCGCAATTATGGGCGTTTTGCTGGATCGGGTGGAATGGTTCTTCCACTCCCGCAGTAAGCGCACCTCCATTTCCGTGGCCTTCGTGCTGCTCACCGTTGGTCTTTCTATGCTGAAATTCCAAATCGGACCGGTGCATATCAGCTTCTCCTTGCTGCTGGTGTGTATGATGACCGGTACGGTCTTTTGCAACATCTGCGATACTTCCGAAGAGCTGATGAGTCGTATTGAGGGCTGGACCGTTCCCATCAATATTCTGTTTTTCGTCATTTCCGGCGCGGAATTAGACCTGAATGTGCTGGCGCAGCCCCTTACTTTGATGGTGGGACTTGTGTACATTTTAGCCCGTTCCGCAGGTAAATACTACGGCGCAGATATAAGCTGCCGCCTGATGCGGCAGAGCCTGCCCATCACCAAAAACTTAGGCACGACCCTGCTGCCTCAGGCCGGTGTAGCGCTGGGTATGGTGCACAGTGCCGCCTCCCTGCCGGACGGCGCGCTGGCGCGGAATGTGGTGCTGTTTGCGGTGCTGATCTATGAGCTGATCGGACCGTCCCTGACCCGACACGCGCTGATGTCCGTGGGCGAAATCCGTCCGGAAGGACGCACCAGCGCACGTACCATCAACAGCTCCAAATAATCCCGAAGTACATAAAAATTACGGGACGGCATTGCCGTCCCGCTTTTTGCTGCACATACCGACTCCAATTTGTAGGGACACCGCTCCTGCGGTGTCCGAGATACAAAAACAGCACAAAACCTGCGTAAATTTGCAGGGTTTGTGCTGTTTTTATGTGCTCACCTATTCATCCGGGGTATATTCTGCAATATCTTCCAAGCGGCAATCCAAAGCAGCACACAGCTTGCTTAAAGTTTTTGTTTCGGTGTTTTCATTTGCCCGCAATCTGCGTATGGTTTTGCTGTCAATGCCGCATTGTTCCCGTAAATAATATGTGGAAATATTCCGTCTGTCCATCACTTCCCATAGCTTATCAAATCGAATCATCGCTATAACCTCCATCTTGACATAGTTCTATTATGGGGGTTATAATCCTTTATATTAAGGGGATATAATCCCCATATTCAAAGGTGAGGCTGCGGTGAAAAGTTTGATATTTCAGAACAACGATATGAAAAACGTGTGCTGTTTTATTGGGCACAGAGAGATTGACGAGACCGAAGATCTTAAAACAGAACTATACGAAACTATTGAGATGCTGATCATCGACGAATGCGTGGATACGTTCTTATTTGGCAGCAAAAGTCGGTTCAACAGTCTGTGCTATGAAATAGTCACTCAAATGCAGGAAAGGTTTCCCCATATAAGGCGCATTTATGTCCGCGGAGAATTTCCCGTCATTGGCGACGATTACAAAGCCTATCTGCTGGAAAAATACGAGGATACTTATTATCCGGAAGGAATTGTCGGCGCAGGTCCGGCGGTGTATGTGGAACGAAATTACGAAATGATTGAAAGAAGCCGTTTTTGCATATTCTATTGCCAGGAAAGCTACAACCCAAACGGAAGAAAAAGTGGGACAAAAATTGCCTTAAATTTTGCAACGAAACGCCATAAGCAGATATACACATTTCCCCTTTTGCGATCTGCACCACAGGATGCGATCAAAGACTAACATTTTCAAAAACACAAAATCGGCCGTTTAAAGAGTAGACACACCCGCCCCGATTTACGGGAGAAAAAGGCCCCCTTGTGTAAAAAGGGGCTATGAATGTTGTCGGCGCTGTCGACGGATTAAGATCATTGCGGGCAGATGATATCTGCCCCTACGATGATGGACGTACCGATTCCGGTTTGTAGGGACAGGTGTCCGGATAATGCCTCCCCTTGCAGGGGAGGTGGATCGCCGCAAGGCGAGACGGAGGGGTTAACGGAGTTTCTGTTTATTATAAACCTGCAGCAAAGAATCCACTCTGCAAACCCCTCAGTCATATTGCCTAAAATCGGCAATATGACAGCTCCCCTGCAAGGGGAGCCGTTGCGGGCCAATGTGGGCATTGGTCCCTACAATGATGGACGTACCGATTCCGGTTTGTAGGGACAGGCATCCTCGACTGTCCGGTAGCGCGGCATCGGCGGACGCCCGGGGACGGGCGTCCCTACGAGGTCTTACCGTAGGTGGGTGCGCTTTTGTGAACGATCAATCCTCCCACCGCAAGCGGTCCCCCCTCCTTTACACAAGGAGGGCTTTGAAACGGATTGCCACACCAGTGACATCGGTCACTGGTTCGCAATGACAGTTCCTTCGGACGCAGGTGTATTAAAACAGGCGCGTAGGGAATGACCTATGTGTCATTCCGCAAAATTGTTTCTCATAATGTGCAGCAAGGAACGGCACGCAGGCCGTTCCCTACGGTGCTTTCTTGTATAGGGGAAGACATTTCGGGCCAATGTGAGCATTGGCCCCTACAATGATGGACGTGCCGATTCCGGTTTGTAGGGACAGGCATCCTCGACTGTCCGGTAGCGCGGCATCGGCGGACGCCCGGGGACGGGCGTCCCTACGAGGTCTTTCGATCAGTGGGCGCGAACACGAGAAAACGGATTGCCACACCAGTGACATCGGTCACTGGTTCGCAATGACAATTCCTTCGGACGCAGGTGCTCTAATTTGGATCACCACGGGCACAAAGCACAGGGCGCGTTGCAAGCAACGCGCCCTGTGTTTTTTACTTTTGGATGTTTTTGGGTTTGATTTCCAGGTGGTAATCCACTGTTCCGGCGGCGGAATTTTCTATGTCGATATTATAATTCAAATCTACGACACCGCCTTCAAAAGACAGATCCCACCGGATCTTTGTGGCACAAACCGTAATCATCAGTGCGCCAAACGCCATCTGATACAGCGATTCGTGGGGCACATCCTTTTTAAAGACCATCTGTGATTGCAGTGCACCGGTACGGGTCAGGGTGACACAGTTTTTTTCCACCAAAAAGGTGGTGCGTACCCCTTCAAGCCCGGTCAGCGCACTCTCCTCGTAGCTGATCTCCCAGCCGTTTTCCACATTCTTCAGCGTACCGTCGGTGACAAATTCGATGGTATCCGGCTCCTGCCCCACATAGGTCTGCTGCCCTGTCAGGGACAGCACCATTTCCTTCATCATCAGAATGCCTCCAGTGCCAGACCGATCAGTCTGTCCAGCAGCTCGCCGTAAGCAATGCCGCTGGCGGCAAACAGCTTGGGATACATGGAAATGGAGGTAAAGCCGGGCAGTGTGTTGATCTCGTTGAATACCACCCGATTCCCCACATAGGTCACAAAGAAATCCACACGGCTCAGGCCCTTACATCCGATGGCCGTGTAAATCTTTACCGCCTGCTCACGAACCTGCTCTGCCACCTCATCATCAATGCGGGCAGGAATATATGCCACAGAAGTATCGGTAATATACTTGGCATCGTAATCATAGAACTCTGCGCCGGAATCAATTTCACCGCACACAGAGGCAACCGGGGTTTCGTTGCCCATAACCGCAACTTCCACTTCCCTGCCGTGAATAAACTCTTCAACCAAAATCTTGCTGTCGAATTTACCGGCAACGGTCAGTGCCTCACTGAGCTTCTCCCGATTTTGCGCCTTGGAAACGCCTACAGAAGAGCCTGTACCGGCAGGCTTTACAAACACAGGGTACTGGAATTTGGCTTCAATACGGTCTAAGACCTGCTCCATACGGCAGCGCAGCTCCGCAGACATAACCAAAAGCCAGTCCGCCTGGGGCACACCGGCGTGGTCGGCGACCAGTTTGGTCAGTGTCTTATCCATAGATACCGCAGATTCTGCCACGTGGGGACCTACATAGGGAATGCCTGCCATTTGCAGAAGGCCCTGCATTGTGCCGTCTTCCCCGTTTTCGCCGTGCAAAACAGGAAAAACCACGTCGATCATTTCCCGTATCACGCAGTCGCCCTCAAAGCACAAAAGTCCCTGACCGCGCACAGGAGAGATGGCCGCACGGCGATTATCGGGATGATCCACCCAGGAGCCGTCGGGAAGCAGAGAATAATCGGTGCCGCCAAAACGGATCCAGTCGCCGTCCCGGGTAATGCCCACGGGAACAATATTGTATTTTTCAGGGTCCAAATTGTTCAGCACAGATTCCGCAGAACGAAGAGAAACCTCATGCTCCGGACTGATGCCGCCAAACAAAACGCATACATTCAGCTTGCTCATTTATTAGCCTTCCTTATTTTCGATCATCGCCTCAATGGCTTTATAAATATCACCACAGCCGGAAGAGATGATAATGTCGCCCTCACGGGCAATAGAACACAGGTACTCTGTGACCTCCGGCAATGTCTCTTTGTATACACTGCCCTCGATCTTTTCCTGCAGGTGACGGGAGGAAATGCCCAAGGTATCGGTTTCACGGGCGGCGCAGATCTCTGCCAGCACCAAATGGTCTGCCCGCTTCAATTCCTTCACAAAATCATCAAAGAAGGATACCGTGCGGGTGTAGGTATAGGGCTGGAACACAAATACAAAGCGCTTATATGGCAGCGTCTTCACCACGTCTATCAGGGCACGAATCTCATCGGGATGGTGGGCAAAATCATCAAAAAGATCTGCGCCGTTATATGTACCCTTGAACTGCATACGGCGGTTTGCGCCATTAAAGTCCCGCAGTGCATCGGTAACTACCTGACCGGGAACGCCCAGCATCCAAGCAACACCGGCAGCGGCAATAGCATCAAAAGCATTATGCCAGCCCATCACCCGCAAATCCAGGTGACAGTAGAAGGCTCCGTCGCACACCACATCCAGGTGCTGCCAGTCGGAGCTGATATTGGTGCCGTGAATAATATTCTGCTCCCCGAAGCCAAAGGTCAGATAGGATAGGCCGTCCACTGCCTGCAGGCAATGGGGGTCATCCCCGTTGATCAGCACCCTGTCGGATGCCAGCTCCGCAAATTTGCGGAAGGACTTTTGGATGTCCTTTAGATCCTTAAAGTAATCCAAGTGGTCCTCTTCAATGTTCAGGATCACGGACAGGCTGGGATAGAAGCTCAAAAAGGAATCGCAGTACTCGCAGGACTCCAAAATAATGGTATCGCCCTGACCGACCCGATGACAGGACTGGATCAGCGGCAGGTATGCGCCGATCATAACCGTGGGATCGCGCTGTGCTTCCATCATAATATGGGTCACCATTGCAGTAACCGTGGTCTTGCCGTGGGTGCCGGAAATGCAGATCGCATCCTTATACCCCTGCATAATCACACCCCACGCCTGCGCTCTTTCAAAAACAGGAATGCCCAAACGGTGGGCAGATACAATTTCAGGATTGTCGTCGTGTACCGCAGAGGTACGGATCACGCAGTCTGCACCTACCACGTTATCCTCGTAATGGCCGATGATGATCTTGATACCTTGCTCCTCCAGCTCCTTGGTGGAAGAGGACGCATCACGGTCAGAGCCTGTTACACGCACGCCCATACGCATCAGCACAGGGCCCAGTGAACGCATAGAAACGCCACCAATACCAATCAGGTGAACGGTTTTACCGGGCACAAGGTACTGCTTTAATTCGTTGTTCTGATGTTCCATTCGGTTTTCCCTCCGAATACATTATTTATACAAAGCCAATATATTATATACGAAGTTTACAATTTTTACAACCTTTACTTATATGGCAAAATATCCAAAAATATGCGATCAGGAACGGCAAACATGCCGTTCCCTACATTTAGTGTCTAATAAATATCCATTTTCGGGGATGCCGCATTCATTCTGAGGCATCCCCGTTGATGTTTTTAATTTTGCAAATTCGCCTTTCAGACTATTTTTTCAGTGCCTTCTTTTGCGTCTCATTGATGGTCTTCAGCTCGTTGTAGTAAGACAGATTCTGCAGAAGCAGCTTCATCGCCCGGTCCAGCTCACTGCCCTCGGTATAGTCCGCCTCGAACATCCAGTCCACCCGTTCGTGGGCAAGCAACGGCGCCGCCTTATGGGCATTGCCTGCATCATAAAGCGCAATGGAATGACCGCCGGACTGCTTTACCAGCTTCATACAGGGCACATCCGTCAAGCCGTCGCCAATGTAAATCATATTGCTGAAAAATACCCGCTTCTTCCAGTCCGGGCTGGAGTTGTTCAGATCCACATCGTTGTTGATGTCCAGCACGCCCTTGTTGATACGGTATACAAACTGGGTCTTATTGGTGTAGTTAACCGCCATCTTCGGCCAAATGGGTCTGCCGTCCTTGTACAAAAATTCACAGGCATAGATCCGCTTAAAATATTTTGCAATGGATGTGCCCTCAATGATCTCCTTCAGACCGGAGGACAGCACATAGTGCTCCACCGTCACGCCTGCCTCTTCGCCGTAGCGGTTAATGCGCTCAAACCACTGCTCCACACCGGGGTGATACTGAATATCCTTGCCGCAGGCTACCAGGGATTCACGGGTCAGCACCGCCCCTGTTTGCCGGGCTTTTTCCACCATACAGTACATATAGGTGAGGATGGAGTCCATCATTTCCTCCTGGGCAACATCTCTGGTATGACCCCAAAATTCCGATGCCTCCATACCAATGCTGGGAATAAAGGTATACTCCTGCATATCACGGGTACACAGAGTCTTATCAAAATCGTACATAATGGCAACAATGGGCTTTTTCATTGGGGCATCTCCTTTCATTTGGACGAGTCGTTGATCCGCACACGGGATTGGGTGCGGTGTGTAAAGCGGTCATATTTCGCCGAGACCGCTATGCCGTTTCCGGAAGCATAGGAATCGGCAGTACCCGGCGTGGACATCTTCATACCGGACCACAGCACCGCGCACACAATAAGCGCAATAACCACCGCAATAATCACTGCTGTCAGCATTTGACCACCTCACATAAATAGAGAAATAATACCGGTCAGTACCGCGGAAAGTCCCACAAATACACCGGAAAGCTTTAGCCAGCTTACAGGCAGGTCTCCCACGATCTTTCCTGTCTGACCGTTCATCGCAAACAGAAAATCCTTGTTTTTATACTTGGTATACAGCATCCATACCGGCAAAAGACCGTACTGGGTATGGGTACAGGTCATTTTGCCGGAAGTATTGGTTGTAACACAGCTTTCATAGCCGCTGACCGTTCCCCGCAGAGCATCCACCACCGACTCGCAGCAGCGCTTCTCCGCCCGGGGCATACACTCCTCAAGCTCCACATCGTACTTGCTGGCCATAAAGCCGGGCAAATAGGCGGTAGAAAAAGGCTTCATATCCTCAAAGCAAAACGGCTCAATAGCATCCATGTGGCGATCCGGCATTTTTGTGGATGCATCCACAGGCACCTGATGGAAGGTCATACTGCCTGCCCGAAACACATCGTAATGATCGGTGACCGTCACCCGATAGTCCCCGGACAGGTAGCTGCGGGAACGGGTACATTTAAAATGCACCTTGGCATCCGCTTCCCCGTCGAAAAACCAAAACGGCACATATACGCCCTGTATTTCCTCAATATGATGCTGCTGCTTGAATGCCCGGGGCAGCAGGAAACGCCCCTTATAATGCTTCTTAAGCGCCTCGATCGCCTGTTCCTTGGTTTGGGCAAAGGGAATGATCAGATCCGGCTTTCTCATACCGGAAAACTGACCGGGCACAACACTGGGATTGCCGCAGTAAGGGCACCCCGTTGCCGCAGTATGCTGGTCGATGATCAGCTCCGCACCACAGGACGGGCAGGTCATTTGCCGCAGGTTTTCATCCGTCCACTGGGGCGGATTTTCAAACTGCACTTCAGCCGCTGTCTCTTTTTCCTCATAAAGTGCCTGAATTTCCTCCGGCGTGAAGCTGCTTTCACAGTATTCGCATTTGAGCTTTCCTGTCTCGGGAGAAAAGTGCAACGGACCTGTACAGGCCGGACACTGGAAATTGGTTATGGCTGTGGCCATAATAACGCCCCCTTACGCAAGGTCCTTTTGATCGAAGATATCGCCGCATTCAGGGCAGAACTTGGGCGGATTCTGAGGGTCGACGGGCTCCCAGCCGCACTTGTCGCAACGGTATTTCGGCGTTCCCGCAGGCTTTTTGGCTCCGCATTCTGAGCAGAAATTACCACGGTTCAATGTGCCGCAGCTACAGGTCCAGCCCTGCTTGTTTTCAGGGCGCTTTGCACCGCATTCGGTGCAGAATTTACCGGTAGACACCGCACCGCAGCTGCAGGTCCAGCCCTGTGCCACCGGCTGGGGTGCAGGATTCTGAGCACCCATTGCATACAGGTTTTGCACACTGGCGCCGCCTGCATTTCCCGCCATATTCATCCCCATAAAGGCCATCGCCGCGCCTGCACCTTCGTTCTTTGCGGCACTCTGCATCGCCTCTGCCTGTGCGCCTACCAAATGCGCCGCCGCCATTGTGGGGTCACGGAAGGCCGCATTGCGCTGCAGCTGCTTGATCATTTCCTCGTCTTCTTCCGTTGCCTTGACGCTGGACACGCCGAAGGAAACGATTTCCAGACCCCGCATTTCACGCCACTTGTTAGACAGCACATCATTGAGCGCTTCCGCAAGTTCCATGGTATGACCAGGCAGTGCGGAATAACGGATGCCCATCCCGGAAATACGGGCAAATGCAGGCTGCAAAGCGGTCAAAAGCTCTGTTTTCAGCTGGCTGTCCAGCTGACCGCGGGTGTAATCCTCCTCCACATTGCCGCACACATTGGTGTAAAACAGCATGGGGTTACAAATGTGATAGCTGTACTCGCCAAAGCAGCGAATGGCAATATCAATATCAATGCCGGCTCTCTGGTCTACCACACGGAAGGGTACGGGATTGGGTGTGCCGTACTTGTTGCCCACCAGTTCCTTGGTGTTGAAATAGTAGACCCGCTGGTCCTTGGGGGCTTCACCGCCGTATGTAAAACGCTTGCCGATATTCTTAAAGGTGTCGATAAGCGCTTTTCCGAATTTGCCCTCGAAAATGGTAGGCTCCGTGGAGCTGTCGTACACAAATTCACCGGGCTCTGCGCAAAACTCCACCACCTTGCCCTGATCCACGATCATCATACACTGACCGTCTGCAACCGCAATGACAGAGCCGTTGGAGATGACATTCTCGCTGCCTCTGGTGTTGCTGGAACGGCCGGATACCCGCTTTTGACCCTTCGCTGCAATCACATCCGCATCCAGTGCGTCACAATAAAAGTATTCCTTCCACTGATCGGCCAGCACGCCGCCCAATGCACCAAATCCTGCTTTTAAAAGACCCATAAAAATACCTCCCAAATAATATATTGCTTTATTACTATAGTATCACTACGGGCATATCTTGTCAAATAAAAAACCGCACGGCGCATTTGCGCAGTGCGGTTTTTGATTATTTGATGCCGAATCTCTTGTTGAAACGGTCAACACGTCCACCGGTGTCAACCAGCTTCTGCTTGCCGGTGTAGAAAGGGTGGCACTTGGAACAGATTTCCACACGAATCTCCTTCTTGGTGGAACCGGTGGTAAAAGTATTGCCACAGGCGCAACGAATGGTGGTCTGCTCGTAGTTGGGATGGATGCCTTCTCTCATGTTGTTCACCTCTTTCTTGTAAGCTAAAAGGGCATAAAAACCCTGAGCAATCTTTAATCGCTGGGCTATTGTAGCACATTAGCATACAAAATGCAAGTGTTTTTTGATTATTTTTTCGCCTTTTTTCAGAATGCCCACGTACCGTTGCGGAAAATGGGTACAATCTTGCCGTCCGCAGTCTTTGCGTCAATATTCATTGTATCGCAACCGATCATAAAGTCCTCGTGGATCATAGAATCATTCACGCCCAGTGCCTTGCACTCTTCCAGTGTTTTGCTGTGGTGGTCACGAATGGTATCGGCAAAGCCCATACCCAGTGCCAAATGGCACACCGCATTTTCGTCGAACAGGGTGTTGTAGAACAGCATACCGGTCTGATTGATGGGGCTTTCCTGGGGCACTAATGCGCATTCGCCCAAATAGGCGGCGCCTTCATCCATAGAAACCATCGTCTTGAGCAGCTCCTCCCCTACTTCGGCAGTGGCTTTTACCACCTTGCCGTTTTCAAAGTGGAGGCAGAACTTGTCGATGATCTGGCCGTTATAAGAAAGAGGCTTAGTGGAATAGACCACGCCCTCTGCCTTGCCCCGCATGGGGGAAATAAAGCATTCCTCGGTGGGGATGTTGGGGTTAAAGGCAATGCCCTGACGAGAAATTTCCTGTCCGCCGCAGAACTGGGCCTCGGGAATCATCCCCACTGTCAGGTCGGTGCCGTTATCGGCAGTATAGTGCAGCTCGGTGATGCCCAGGCTATTGAGGTAGGCACAGCGGTCGTGGATGTTTTTATTGTGCTCGTCCCAATTCTTCACAGAATTCTCGCCCACACGGGAGGTATCCAAAATCGCCTTCCACAGCTTTTCCATTGCCACGCTCTTACGGTCGTTGGGGAACAGCTTTTTTGCCCACGCCGGACCGGGCACAGCGGCAATACACCACTGCTGTTTGCCCTCCAGTGCATCGCTAAAAGGCTTGATGATGGGATAAATCATTTGACGGGACTTGGCAAGCTTTTTCATATTGATGCCCTTCAGACCGTCCGGGTCTTCGGAAATCAGGTGGATGCGTGCAGGAACGGTGTCCACCATGTGCTGACGGCGCTCGATCTGCCATTTTGCCAGTGTGCCCAGTGTTTTCAGGCTTTGATGGCGCACGTGGATCTTCTGCAAAGGCTGATAGTTCCACTCCACGATCACCTTGGAAGCTTTAGCCTTATATGCCTCCTCCACCACCATTGCCACAAATTCAGGCTGGTCCAGATCGGCATAAACCATTACCTCCTGCCCCTTCTGCACATTGATGCCGCAACGGACGATCAGCTTGGCATATTCACGCAATACGGATTTTTTCATATATTTTCTCCTTTTTGGAATTTTTCCTCTATAATAACAAAGGAAAAACATTTCGTCAATCACTGTTGCAATATTTCACAAGCTGATTTATACTGATATTAAACTATACTTCCGAGGACATTTTTATGCTGAAAAAACAGGAAATTTATAAGCTTTTGGAAAAAGGGCCTCTATTTTTGGACGGTGCCACCGGCTCCAATCTGCAAAAAGCGGGGATGCCCCGTGGATGCTGTACGGAGCAGTGGATCTTAGATCATCCCGATGCCCTTGCCGCGCTGCAAAGCGCATACGCCGCCGCCGGCAGTCACATCGTCTATGCCCCCACCTTTCAGGCACAGCCCATTGCCCTTGAGCGGGTGGGTCTGGACCAAAGCACCGAAAAAATCAACAAAAACCTTGTGGAGCTCAGTCGGCAAAGTGCCCCCGGCTGTCTCATTGCCGGCAATCTCACCACCCTTGCCGCCTTTACCGACAGTTTCGATGAAAATAATATGGAGCTGATGATCGAAAACTACCGCCGGCAGATCGTGGGGCTTTTAGAGGGCGGCGCAGATCTCTTGGCGGCAGAGACGCTGATGTATCCCACCGAGGCAGAAGCCATCTTCACCGCGGCAGAATTAGAAGGGGCAGAAACGGTTTTTTACACCTTCACCATGCAATCTGACGGCAGTTTATTTTCCGGTCGGGAGGCCGGTCCGATCTTGCGGGAGCTGGAGCAGTCCGGTGCCGCCGCTGTGGGCTTTAACTGCGTTGCCGCAGATCAATTTACTCCCGGACTTGTGAGCAAGCTGCGCCGCTATGTAAAAGGTCCGCTGATCTGCAAGCCCAATGCAGGCACGCCTTATATCGGCCCGGAAAATCTGCCTGTATATCCGATGGAGGAACAGGAATTTGCAGATATTTTGGCACAGTGCCATCAAATGGGCGCAAAGATCTTAGGCGGCTGCTGCGGCACGTCCCCCGACTATATCCGTGCAGTCAGACAGCGTATTTTCAGTAAGCCTTAAAATTGAGATGATGCCCCCATAAGAAACAGATTTTCCCTGTCTCTTATGGGGGCAATCAAATTTCTATGCCGGTGCAATGTATTTGCCACTTGCATTTGTTATTCTTCACGGCTTTGGTGCATAGTCTGCTCCTGCAATGCGATCAATTGCCGTATGGCGGCATTTTCCGCTTCTATCCGGTCTTTTTCATTCTGAACGGCAGAAAAATCAGCCGATGGATTCTGCTGCTTTGGGCTCGTCGCAAAGCACAGTGCAATAACCGCAAAAGCTGTCACTGCAGCGGCGGTCACCCATCTTTTGGATTTTTTGCAGGAAAGCACATTGCGGATGCGTTTTTTTACCACACCGCCGCCAAACGCCGCCCTGCAAGACAGTGCATCCGGCGCACCGGAGGAAAACGCCAGTAAAGTATCACAATACGCACTTCGTTCATAGGCATTCATATTGCGCACAGCCAGTTCATCACAGTTAAGCTCCATATCCCTGCCCAAGCATACATAAAGCACCCAGACTAACGGGTGAAACCAGTAGATGCTTAAAATCACAAATGCTATGGGCTTTATGCGATGGTGACGGAGTTTGATGTGTGCCCGCTCATGGGCAAGCACACTTTGAGTTTGCGCTTGCTCCAATCCGAAGGGCACATAGATCCGTGGGGAGAAAAAGCCCAAAACAAAGGGTGTCTGAATACAGTCGCTTTGATAAACATCTGCTGTCAGCTTCACCGCTGTTGCCAGTTTTCTTTTGATTCTTCCATAGCTTATTACGCCATAAAGGAGCATACACGCCACGCCCGCGACCCATACAATTGTGCCGTAGGGCAGTGCTTTCAGGGGTGTATCCGCAATAGATTCTGCTGTCCCGCCGCTGACAGGCATCAGACTAAGACCGCTTTGGGGTGTATAGGGCATCATCAGCCGCAAAATTACCGTACACCACAAAAGAGGAAATAGCCTCTTGGGGGCATTGCGAAAAATGCACCGAATCACCAGCACCGCCGCAATCAGCCACGCACCTGCCAGGCTGTTTTCCATCAGCCTCGCCAAGAGTTCACGCATCACAATGCTCCTTTCTGAAGCGATCAATCATCTGCTGAAGCTCCGCAATTTCCTTTGCGTTCAGTCGTCTGTTTTTGGTAAAGGCGGCTAAAAAGCCCGGCACAGAGCTATCAAATCTTTTCTCGATCAGCTCCTCTATCTCTGCCGCCTCTGCCTCCTGCCTGGAAACCAGGGACGAGACAACCGTATGCTCGTTTTTAATGACCCCACGGTCAGACAGGCGTTTGATCACCGTATAGGTCGTGGTAGTCTTCCAGCCCAGTTGCTCAGCACACAGCCGTGCAAGGTCTCCGCTCTTGATCGGCTCATTCTCCCACAGAATTTTGCAAAAGCGGTATTCGCTTTCAAATATTTTCGGACTTCTCATTCCGTTTCCCTCCCATTTATTCTAATGCGTTAGTATAATTCTAACAGATTAGAATGACCTTGTCAACCGCCATTTTTCTCTGCTCTCATTTATCAGGCAGGTGCAATATGATACGGAGCCTAACACGGTATTGGTACCTTTGGGATTACGGATCGCCACGCCGATTTGCGCATCGGCTCGCAATGATGAATCCCTCGTATACGGCAAAATGCAAATTTTTATTGCCAAATTCCGCAGAAAATGATACAATAGTACTGCTATGAAAAAGAATACAAGATTATACATGCGTGCAAATAATCCCTACGCGTGGGTAATGGCCCTTTTCATGGTCGGTTCGGCAGTGGCCCGCATCCTGATTGTCGGTGGGAAAGGCACCGATCTGTGGAGCCAAATCATATTGCCGATTGCAGCCGCTGTGCTATTTGTTGCCATTGCTTTTATAGGGGGCAAAAGACACTTTTATCGCACCGCCGTTCCTGTGTGGATGATGATGTTTTACTTCTTCTTCGTCATTAAGGGCAGTGATTTCGGTCGTTTTGACACCATGATCACCGTTCTTTACGGCGTGGTATTCCTCGCAATTGCCATTGTCTACACCCAGATCACATCGGATAAAACCAGCAATCTATGGATGCTGTCGGTGGTTTTGCTGATTCCCGTTGCTGCTCTGCTGTTTTTGTATCGCCATAATTTGCAGAATTTTGGGGATATTATTACAGGCAAGCTCTCTTTGGAGTTTATGAACGGCTATCGGGCATTCAGCGCAGATCTGCTGATGTCTTTGGGTCTGCTGTTTGCGGTATTTTCTGCGGAGCACCGTCCTGTGGGTGGTCCTTACTATCCCACCTGGGGTGATCGCGTCGATGGTCGCCGCATTCGCTCCGAGCCTCCGATGAATCAGCTAACGCCTTATATTATGGTAGAGCGCAGCGGATGTATGAACTACCTGCACACTTCGGTGGATATCACCAAAGCAGAGCGTTACTGCCGTCAAAAGCGGCGGGAAGGTCTGACCAATTTCGGCTTGATGCACGTCATTATGACCGCCTACTGCCGCGGTGTTGCCAAGTATCCCGCCATCAACCGCTTTATTTCCGGGCAGAAGCTCTACTCCCGGGGTGAGGACCTGGTAGTTTCCATTACTGTGAAAAAGGAAATGACCGTGGACGCACCGGAGACGATCATCAAGTTCCATCTGTCACCCTACGACACCGCTGAGGATGTTTATCACAAGATCCAAAAAGAAGTGGATGCCGTTAAGGACACCCCCCTGGATTCTGATTTTGACAATCTTGCCCACATTTTCAATATGATTCCCGGCGTATTTTTGAAGTTTACCATTTGGCTGCTGAAGCTGTTGGATTACTTCGGACTTCTGCCCAAGTTCCTGCTGGAGTTCAGCCCCTTCCACGGCTCGATCTACTTCACCTCTATGGGTTCGCTGGGCATTCCCCCGGTGTACCATCACCTGTATAACTTCGGCAACATTCCCATGTTTACATCCTTCGGCTGTAAGTACCGGGTCAATGAGCTTCAGGAAGACGGCACGGTGGTGCAGAAGAAGTTTATGGACTGCAACATTACCGTGGATGATCGGGTATGCGATGGCTTCCACTACGCCGCTTTCTTCAAAAACTTCCAGCGGGTCATGGCCAATCCCGAGCAGCTGGATCTCCCCCCGGAGACCGTCGTGCAGGACGTAGACTGATATGGTAAACCCCATTTGCAGTATGCTCCCCGAGGATTTTCCCTGGGGCAGCCGTATTCATCTTTTTGATTGTCTGCCCTCCACCAACGACTACGCCAAGGAGCTGGCAAGGCAGGGCGCGCCCCACGGCACGGTGATCGTCGCCGATATGCAGACCGCCGGTCGGGGACGTATGGGACGCAGCTTTCACGCCCCAAAGAATCAGGGCTTGTACCTTTCCCTGATTTTAAGACCTGAATGTCCACCTGACCAGCTGATGCATCTGACCTGCGCTGTGGCAGAAGCCGCATGCAACGCTGTAGAGCAGCTGTGCGGGATCCGTCCCCAAATCAAGTGGATCAACGACCTGATCATGGGCAGCAAAAAGTTAGGCGGGATCCTGACCGAGCTTTCTGTAGACTCCAAAACAGGGCGAAGTGATTGGGCCGTTATCGGCATTGGTATCAACTGCTGCCAGGATCGGAGCGATTTCCCGCCTGAATTGCAGGATATGGCCACTTCCCTGCTCCTATCAACCGGAAGCGGCTACAGTCCCTACAGCTTGGCCTGTGCCCTTATTCGGGAGCTTTACGATCTGTCCGATCAGCTGCTTTCCGGCAAGGACGAAATGCTGAAGCAGTATCGGCAGGACTGCCTGACCATCGGAAAAGAGATCTCCGTAAGTAAAGGCGGAGCAGTTTTCCACGGGAAGGCTTTGGACATCGACCGTGACGGCGGTCTGATCGTTATGCTTGAAGACGGCACAATACAGACTGTTCAGGCGGGGGAAGTCAGCGTTCGGGGATTATACGGTTATGTATAAAATTTCTATTGCTTTTTTAAAAATTAGTGGTTATACTGATTATAGGTAAAATGAAAGATGGAGGGAAAATTATGAAAGTATTAAACACCATTATGAAGGTCGTTTTGGCCATTGCCGCTATTGCCGGCATCGTATACATCGCCGCTAAATATGGCAGTGCTATCTCCGCATGGGCCAAGAGAACCCTTGCAAAGATCAACAACACCATCAGCGGTATGCGCCGCGGCAACAAGGTCCGCAACGTAGAGGTTGCAGAGGACGTTCAGGCCGAAGAGCTGGATTTTGAGTAAGCACGTAAACAAAAAGCACTAAAGCGCTATACTGAAGAGCCCCAAACCGCACGGTTTGGGGCTCTTTTATATCTTAAAGGGCAATGGGCGGGGCTCTGTCTTGCAAAAAACGACGAATTATGCTATGCTTAGATATAATAATTCTATATCTAAAGTCGAAAACAGGGGCGCCAACGCAGAGCAATGTCACTTCGTTAAATGTCTTGTAAGGGACGGTTTTACGCGGGCGGATAATATCCGCCCCTACGAGATTTATCGCACTATACACGAAAAACAGGGGCACGGAAGCAGAGCTTTACGCGGGCGGATGATATCCGCCCCTACGGTCTATAACGCGCGTACCGTACACCCTTGTCATTCCGAGCCAGTGCGCACACTGGCGTGGGAATCCGTTTTCTTGCGGTGCGAAGTATCGCGCCGCCTTCGGCGGCAGGGGTTACGGATTGCCACTTATCGTAAACGCCCTCGCAATGACACAAACTGAATGGCATTGCCCCGATCCCCTGATTTTTGTGTGTTGTATTAAAAATGTAACATTTGTGACTACAAATTTTCCAAGGAGCGCTACCGGAATGAAAGCTCAATACAAATCCGAGATCAAGCGATTGTATCTCAATATGTATGCATTCTTATTTGAATATGCCCGCAGCACATTACCTACAGATGCGCTGGCGGAGGAAGCGGTGCAGGATACCTTCCAAATAGCCTGTCAGAAGCCGGAGGCGGTGCTAAGCTCCCCTAACCCGGAAGGCTGGATCGTGAAGACTCTAAAGAATGTTCTGCGGAATACAGTCAAGGAACAGAACACGTCCCGAAGGATCTTACTGAATTACTTTGCGTCGAACATAGATGATATTACCGTTACCGAAGATCGGGTCAAATTAGAAATACTTTACGAGAATGTGGCCGACCTGGAAGAGTTCAAGCTGATCAAAGCGATGGCCCTGGAAGGAAAATCGTACTTAGAAATATCCCGGGAGCTGGGCATCAGTTTGGCGGCTTGCCGAAAGCGAATGCAGCGGGCAAGAGAAAAACTTCGAAAAAAAATGAAAATTTAATGTCACAAATCACCTTTGAAGGACACATATAGATGAAAGGAGGAGTAGAAATGCCCGAAAACCAAAACCGCAATGAGGATGTATTTGCCAAATATAGTGCCATGAGCACAGCGCAGCTTCAGCAGATTTTGCGGGAGGATGCTTCAAAACCTGAAGGGCAGGAAGAGACTTCAGCGGAAGCTCTGCTTTATATTATGGAGGTGCTTGCCCAGCGGCGGCGCGCCCGAAACGAGGGAAAAACTCCGGAAGAAGCACTGGAGGAATTCCACAAATACTACGAGAATAATGATGTATCTATTCAAATTGAGAGAAAACCTGATCATCGCAAAAAGATTTCTGCCTCCCCCCGATGGGTCAAGCGCCTGGCGGCGGCCGCAGCTGTTGTGGTGTTGATTTTCAGCATCTCCTTCACTGCAGAGGCTTTTGGCGTTCATATTGGCAAGCGGATCATCAACTGGACGCGGGATACATTCTCCTTCGGAAAAATGGAGGAGGATTTAAAAGATGTCCCGGCAAAGACCGATCCTGCGGTGTTTCAGGGGCTCAGGGAAGCACTTGATGCGTATGATATGACGGATTGCCCCATTCCCAGCTGGCTTCCGGAGGGCTATACAGAGCACTCTGTCAAAGCGGCAAATACATCTGTGCAAAGAATGATTATCGCAAGATACAGATGCGAAGATGGCGATATCGTAATATGGATCGCGGATCATCTTGAGGAAAGCCCTACTTATATAGAGCAAAGTGAGGGCCACGCTGAAATTTATGAGGTCGCAGGTGTTCCGTATTACATATTCCGGGACAACCGTAATCTGAACGCAGCCTGGATCTACGGCTCCTATGAATGCTGTATTTCAGGTCCCCTCTCAATTGAACAGATCAAGTTCATGATCGATTCTATAAGGAAAGGATAGATAATATGTATAAGAAAAACCGTATAATCCTTCGCATTTGCGCGCTTATGCTGGCGTGCTTCCTTCTTCTGCCGGGCACAGCCCACGGGGCGGTGATCGAGCCGGCGCAGCCATACGCCAGCGACTACATAATATTGTACAACGCACACATCAGCGCAATGGGCGACGGCATCTTGCAGATTTGGTTTGACGTGGTGGGAGATACGGATATGGATGAGATCGGTGCGCAGGCCATCATCCTATACGAATCCATCAATCAGACCAATTGGACACAGGTAATAAAATTTTCATACCAGAATTTCCCTTCTATGCTCATTGAAGATAATTGCACGCATTCCTCCTACATCCCCTATAGGGGGGTAGCAGGCCGATACTACAAGGCCCTTGTCTGCATTTGGGCCGGCAAGGACGGCGGCGGCGATTCCCGTTATGTATGGACCGCGCCAGTAAAAGCAACTTAATATTACACATAGGAGGGCGCTGCTTTTTATGGCAGCGCCCTCATACTATGCATAAACCTACGTCCCACACCGTAGGGGCGGATATCATCCGCCCGGTGTTTCCCGGATACGAAAAGAAGAGAGAAGAGAGAAGAGAGAACATAGAACAGAGACGAGAAAAGGTGTCGGCAGAGCCGACGGATTAAAATTATTGCGGGCAGATCATATCTGCCCCTACGAGTTCCACCGCACGTTTTCGTCCAATCCCGTCGATTTGCAACAGGCTGAAAATGCCTGATTTTTTAATTATTTAAAAAAATAAAAAAATTTTTAAAAAAAGATGTCACAAAGTGGCTTTCCCGGTACACACAT
>JAGASJ010000014.1 GCA_017621795.1 Oscillospiraceae bacterium
CCTGAGGCACTAATGCCTCTAAATCCACGATAATCGCTTCACTTCTGGCATCTTTTCTCCATTGTTCCATAAAAACACCCCCGTTTCCTTTATTATACCAGAAACGGAGGCTTATTGGAAGTTTTTTGACAGACTGAAAAGAGGTCAGGCGAAAAGCCTGACCTCTTTCATAAGCTTATTTTTTGGGGTTGCCCTCTTTGTCGTAATGCATTGCTACAAAGATCTCCACAAAGAGGTATGCCGCCACACTGAGCGCCAGCTGAATAATGATAAACACCAGCGCTTTATCCGCCGCGTTCAGAGGATCGCCGGAGGACATCACCACACAGCCGATAATGCCCAGGATGGTCAAAAGAATGCCCATCCCCCCAAACACGACGCCCGCAAGCCGCTGGGTAAACTGCCACGCCTGCACACTGCCCATTCCGAAATAGGTGCGGTAGCCGGCCTTGTGATTGGCCTGCTTCGGAGACAAAAAGAAATAATACGCTCCGAAAAGCAGCATCAGCACCGGTCCGGCAATCATCAAAAAGCCCATCCAAAACTTCAGGCTTGAGAGCAGATCACCGATTTTGGGAATGACTGCGTCTAAAAACTTGCTGATTGCGTTTTCCATATTTACTGTTCCTCAAGATATTTGTTGATCTCGTGGACGAAGGTCTTTGCATCCTGGAACCGCCGATATACCGAAGCAAAACGGATATATGCCACCTCGTCCAAGGGCTTGATGCGCTCCATCACCATCTCACCGATCTTATCCGAGGAAACCTCCCGTTCCAGGGTGTTTTGGATGGTCTGCTCGATCTCGGTAGTAATGCGGTCAATATCCTCGGTGGATACCTGCCGCTTATCGAAGGCACGCATCATCGAATTGATGATCTTATTGCGGTCAAAGCCCTGGCGGCTGCCATCCCGCTTCACTACAATCACCGGCAGGCTTTCCACAATTTCGTAAGTGGTAAATCGGCGCTGGCACGCCAAACATTCACGGCGGCGGCGAATGCTCAAGCCGTCGTCAGAGTGTCGGGAGTCCACCACCTTGGATTCCTGATCGCCGCAAAAGGGACATTTCATATTGGCTCGTCCTTTCTTCGGTACGGATACCGTTTTCCCTATTATAGCAATTCCTTTGCCTGCTTGCAAGTTTTTTCTTGCGTTTTTTTCCTGTTTGGGGTAAACTAAGTAACGGAGTTTACCGCGGGAGGACCAAAGAATGAAGCAGTGGAAGGAACAGATCTTGTACGCCGTTTGGTTTACACTATATATTATATGCACCGCCCTGGGAACCATTACAGAGCGAACCGCAACGGGGCATATTCTTTTGATGATCCTGTCGGTTTTGTTTTTCGTGCCCGGCATCATCCTGGTGTACGACGGGCTGAAGAAAAAAGATAAAAAGATGCTTTTCCGCGTACGCCTGGTGAGCATCCTTTCCATCGTGCTGACCCTGTCGCTGATCGTGCTCAACATTCTGTGTGTCGGTGCCGGCGAAAAGGTAGGGCAGCTGCTCAACGACCTGCTGATCTTGGTCTCTACGCCGATGTTTTGCAGCTACATCCGCGGAATCAGCATTTTTGGGTGGGCCTGCATATTTGTTAGCTCTTTCCCGTTTATGTGGAAGAAATAGCCGATTCTACCGGAAAATAATTATGTTTTTAAGGACTCTACCGGCGGTAGAGTCCCGTTTTCTACCTCAAAGAGAGGGTTTGGGCCATGTTCTCCGGCAAAGGGATTGCCAAAAGCTGTCTTTCAGGCTATGATATTTTCAGCACTGTGGCGGTCGAGGGTGAAACCGTCAACAGCTACAGTAGCGCAAAAACAAAAAGGAGCTTTCAAGATGTCTTATCGGATCATTTCAGATACCTGCTGTGACCTGTGGCAAGATTTTTATAAGGAACTAAATGTGGATGTCACTGCCTTGGCAGTGACCTTTAAGGGGCAGACCCTTAGCGAATACGACGAGGCTTGGTTAAAGGACTTCTATGCCGGTCTGCGTGACGGAGAGGTGGCTACCACCGCCGCCGTTAACCCCGAGGGATGGAAGAAAGTGATCCGTCCCGCCCTGGAAAACGGCGAGGATGTTTTGGTGCTTGCATTTTCCTCCGGCCTGAGCACCACCTATCAGTCCGCGGTCATTGCCGCCCAGGAGCTGAAGGAGGAATTTCCCCGGCAGGATGTGATCGTGATCGACACCCTGAGCGCCTCTATGGGGCAGGGCTTACTGCTGTGGTACGCCTGCAAAAAGCGGGATGAGGGCGCTTCCCTTACCGAATGCGCCGCCTGGTGCGAAAACAACAAGCTGCACCTGAGCCACTGGTTCACTGTGGATGATCTGATGTTCCTCAAGCGGGGCGGGCGTGTCAGCGCCGCAACTGCATTGGTGGGCACCATGCTGAAGATCAAGCCTGTAATGCACATGGACGACGAGGGGCACCTGATCAAGGTGGGCACTGCCCGCGGTAAAAAGGCCGCCCTGGATGCAATGGCAAAGCAGTTTGCAGAAACCGGTCTTCCCGGGCAGAACGACACCGTCTTTATCACCCACGGCGACTGCATCGAGGATGTGGAATACCTGAAGGGCAAGCTGCTGGCGCTGGGTGTTCAAAATGTGATCACCTACTATGTAGGCGCAGTGATCGGCTCTCACTCCGGCCCCGGCACGGTGGCGCTGTTCTTCCTGGCAAGCCACAGATAATCCGAAAAGCGATCATACATCTCCGCAAGGCCTGAAAATTCGGGGCGTTGCGGAGATTTTTACATCTGAACAAAGGCATTGGCCAATTGTTTATTATATATAAATTGTACAGCAGGCTTTTTTGTGGAAATATTCATAAAAAATTATAAATTTTTCCATAAAAAGCCCTTGCTTTTTCGGGGACAATGGGCTATGATATAGAAGCGTTAGCACTCAAGCGCAAAGAGTGCCAAAAACTGTAGATTTTGGGCGAAAGCTCTTTATAGGAGGAATTACAATGAAATTAAGACCTATGGCAGATAACATTCTGCTCAAACCCAGTGAAGCAGAGGAGACTACCTCCTTTGGCATCATTTTAGCCACTTCCAACAAGGAAAAGCCCGCGATTTTCGAAGTGGTCTCTGCCGGCCCCGGCACCAAGGACGTTCAAATGACCGTCAAGCCCGGCGACAAGGTAGTGGTAGGCAATTATATCGGCAGCGACATCAAGCTGGACGGCGTAGACTACAAGTTCGTCAAGCAGGATGATATTTTAGCTGTTGTACTGGACTAACGGAGGTAAAAATATGGCAAAATTGATCGTTTACGGCGAAGACGCCCGCAAAAAGCTGCAATCCGGCATCGACCAGCTGGCCGATACCGTAAAAGTCACACTGGGACCCAAGGGCCGCAACGTGGTGCTTGGCAAGAAGTACGGCGCCCCCCTGATCACCAATGACGGCGTGACCATCGCCAAGGAAGTGGAATTAGAAGACGCGTTCGAGAATATGGGCGCGCAGCTCATTCGTGAGGTGGCCACCAAGACCAACGATATGGCCGGTGACGGCACCACCACCGCAACCGTGCTGGCACAGGCCATCACCCGTGAGGGTTTGAAGAATCTGTCTGCCGGTGCAAACCCCATCGTTATGCGCAAGGGCATCGAAAAGGCTGTGGAAGCCGCCGTTGCCGCCATTAAGGAGCATTCCGTACCCGTCAGTGGCAGCGCAGACATCGCCCGTGTTGGCACCGTTTCCTCCGGCGACCCCGCCATCGGTGACCTGATCGCCGAGGCAATGGAGAAGGTGGGCACCGAGGGCGTGATCACCATTGAAGAGAGCAAGACCGCCGAGACCGGTTTGGATGTGGTGGAAGGTATGCAGTTTGACCGGGGCTACATCTCCCCCTACATGGTCACCGATACCGACAAGATGGAAGCCGTTTTGGACGACGCCTATCTGCTGATCACCGACAAGAAGATCTCCTCCATTCAGGAGATCCTGCCCATCCTGGAGCCTGTGGTAAAGGCCGGCAAGAAGATGATGATCATCGCCGAGGATGTGGAAGGCGACGCACTGGCTACTCTGCTCGTCAACCGTCTGCGGGGCAACTTCAACTGCGTGTGTGTCAAGGCTCCCGGCTTTGGTGACCGCCGCAAGGAAATGCTGCAGGATATCGCCATTCTCACCGGCGGTACCGTGATCTCCAGCCAGCTGAATATGGAGCTGACCGATGCACAGCTGACCGATTTGGGCCGTGCCCGTCAGGTGGTCATCACCAAGGACAATACCACCATCGTAGACGGCGCAGGTGATCCCGAAGCCATCGCAGCCCGTGCCCACACCATCCGTGCCTCCATCGCAACCACCACCTCCGATTACGACCGTGAAAAGCTGCAGGAGCGTCTGGCAAAGCTCAGCGGCGGTGTAGCCGTGATCAAGGTCGGCGCACAGACAGAAGTTGCTATGAAGGAAAAGAAGCTGCGTGTAGAGGATGCGCTGAACGCAACCCGCGCCGCAGTGGAGGAAGGCATCGTAGCAGGCGGCGGTACGGCGCAGGTAAATGCCATTGCCGCTGTGGAAAAGCTGCTCCCCAAGCTGTCCGGTGACGAAAAGACCGGTGCACGGATCATTGCCACCGCTTTGGAAGCCCCCATTCGTCAGATCGCGCAAAACGCCGGTGTGGACGGCAGTGTGGTATTTGAGAAAATCAAGTCCTCCAAGAAGATCGGCTACGGCTACAACGCCTACTCCGGGGAATATGTGGATATGATCGCCGCGGGCATCGTAGACCCCACCAAGGTGACCCGTTCCTCCCTGGAAAACGCCGCCTCCATCGCATCCTGTGTGCTGACCACCGAGTCTCTGGTGGTAGATAAGCCCGATCCCGCGGCCGATGCCGCTATGGCGGCTGCTGCCCAGGGCGGCGGAATGTACTAATTCCATTAGGGTAGAGCAATAAACCATCCTTTGTAAAACGAGTGCGGATTTATGGCTCTGCCCTACGCCCTCCTATCCCCCGTGGGGGCTTGCGTATACCTGCAAATTATAGTATAATTTGGAAAAAACAGAGAAGGAGGGCAGGAGATGTCTGATCATCATCACGACCACGACCACGATCATTACCACGACCACGCCTATCTCCACGCCCATGGCATTGCCCACAGCCACGACCACGTTCACGAAAACCAAAAAGCGGTGATCAACCGCCTGGCACGGGCCATCGGCCATTTGGAAAAGGTCAAGCGTATGGTGGAAGAGGGCTATGATTGCTCCGAGGTGCTGGTACAGCTGGCGGCTGTGCGCTCCGCCTTGGACAACACGGGCAAAGTGATCCTCAAAGACCACATGCGTCACTGTATGGTAGACGCGGTGGCGGCAGGAGATCACGGTGCGGTGGACGATCTGTGCGAGGCCATTGATAAATTTGTAAAATAAAAACGCGGGCGTAAGGACCAAATTGGTCCTTACGCCCGTACTTCTTTATGCTTTTTTCTTCACCAGCAGAAGTGTTGCGCCTACGCCCACACCCACTGCTGCCAGCCCGATCAGCAGATAGCCCCACCAGGGGAAGCTGTCTGTGCTGTCGGAGGGCTTCTGCGTCTGAACCGGCGGCTTTCCTTCTGTAGGTACAGGCTCCGTCGGTACCTCTTCCGTTCCCATCGGCTCGGTGGTTGCCACCTCTGTCCCCTGGGGCTCTGTGGTTGCCTGGGTGGGATCCTCGGCGGATATTTCCTCCACCTTCAGCGACAAAACACCGTAGCCCTCGCCGTAAGCATTGGAAACGCATACTGTAAAGGTATATGTACCCGCCTTGGTGGGCTTTCCGATGAGCATTCCCTCCACCGTCAGCGACAGACCGGTCTTTTCAAAGTCGTTGGCGCCGCCCGGATTATAAGACACACTAAACTCCGCATCGTAGCGGTCGGCTTCCAAAATAAAGCCGTAATCCTCCCCTACTGTAGCCTGGGGCAGTGTTTTGGTCAACAATACAGGGGGTTCCCCGGCGGGAGTACTGTCGATCACTGTGACCGGTACTACACTGGAATACGCCATCCCCCCATCGCTGGCTCTTACAAGGCATACATAGTACCGGGTGCCAACGTTTTGGGTGTTCAGGAAGATATAATCCGCTTCCTCCCCGACCATCGCCCGAATATCCATCAGTCTGCCTGTGGTAGTTTCATACCACTGGAAAACCAGCTGGCTGGCGTTGTTGGATTTGGCAACACAGCGCAGCTCCGCGGACTCTCCCCGTTTTACCGTCAGTGAGGTAGGAAGCTGCAGGATTTCCGGAGGCAATGCGCTCCCCTGCACAGTAATGATGGCGTGTGCGCTTTCCACATCGTAGTGTCCGTCTTCCAGCACGCACCAGATCTCGGCGCCGTTCAGACCTTCCTCAATACCGCCGAAGAACCAGCTGAAGGTATTGGGGCCGTCCTCCATCGGGCCGTAGTTTTCCCCGGCAAAGCCTTCCCACGGCTCCATACCGTTGGTGTTATCGGAAAGATTGTAGGTGACACCCTGGTATTTGATGTACCAGGTGGCTGTGAGGTTTTGGCCTGTGGCCTTCACTGTATATACCGCCACGCTGTACTGGGGATAATGATAGCTTTGGGGCTGAAGTGTAATCACCGGGGCGTCAGCCGCCGCAGACGGCATTACCGGTACACTCAGCAGCAGCACGCAAAGCAGCAACGCCAAAATTCTTTTTTTCATATTTTCGTTTCCTCCTTAAAATCGTCTTTATGATGGGGGCAGTGTTCTCATAGAGATTTTACGATTTCTTTTTTCTCGCGATCAGCAAGGCGGCGCCCACACCGATGCCAAGGCCCAGGACGGCCACTGCAACCATAATGATCCACGAATTGGAATCGGAAGGCAATCTATCCTGCTTGTCGGTGTCAGCGGATACAGGCTTGGTTTCTGCCGGTATGATCTCCTCGCCGATGGTGTAGCCGCAGGTGGGGCACTTGCCCTCCTGTGTATCGTGGAGCATCCGGGTCTCGGCAAGCATCTCGCCGCAGGCGGTGCAGGTACGCCAGTGATACTCCGCGTCAAAGCCCCAGTCGTCGGAGGTGGTATGTCCCAGGGGCGGAATGGTCACTGCCGCATCTGCAGGAAGGGGATTTTTGCCCTCTGCATCAGAGAACAGCACACCGCATCCGGAGCAGGTGTAATAGGCAGCCGTACCGGCATCCACGCAGGTGGGCTCTGCCGCAGGCACCAGGGTCAGCTCATGGGTGTGATTCTTTGCAGGGGTAATGATGTAATCGCACTGGGTGCAGATCTGAGGGGTGGTTTCCGTTGCCTCAGGTCCCGGCGTGTGGGGCTGCTGTTCATCGCAACCCTTACAAACGGCGCACTGGTAGGCATGCCCCTTGGCATCGGCTACGTGGGGCTTGGGACTCCACTTGTGATCCTCTATGTCGCAGTGGGCACCGCAGATGCTGCACTTGTGGAAATGATACATATCGCCACGAATGAGCCATTTGGAGGTATCCGGCAGGTGATAATCCTCACTTGCCTCCAAATAGGCATAGCCGCAAGCCGTGCAAACACCGGGATCTACACAGCTGGCCTTGCCGCCATAGTGATCCTCCTGCTCCAAAAAGTCCCCGCAGGAAGTGCAGGCTTTATAGTGGTATGCGCCGGTGGTGCGCCATTCGGAGGGCGTATGGACGTGTGCGGTGTCCTCGGTAGCCGGGAAGACGTAGGATACAGTCAGGAAGCTATCATAATCCAGACTTACCTTTGCAGATTCGCCGTTGACCCGCACCGTTGTCTGCTCGGTCATACGGTAACCTTCTTTGGGATGGATCAGGCAGTGGAATTTATAAGAGGTTTGGGGCGCAAAGACTTCTCCGGCAGCAGGATCCAGCTGCTCAGCGTTCGCGGCATTGTACCAGCTGATGCCGTTTAACATCTTGGGATCGGTGTATCCGTTAAAGTACACATTAGCCAGGACATAGGTCGCGGTATCGATCTTGCCGTAGAAGGGCTCGGCCCCCGCTGTGGGTGCGGGGATCGTCAGGTCCACAGATTTGATCCATCCTTTTGCGGGAACAGGCGAAAAGCCGCAGGTCACTGTGACCATAGCCCAGGCCTTGTACTCGTAGGCCTTTGCTACATTCCCATCTTTATTGTTGACAGTAGCCGTCACAGCAGGGGTATTGTCATTGGCGGCTTTAAATTCATAGCCATCATCCGCCTCCACCCAAATGACCGCTTCATATTGGTGTCCCTCCCGGATCTTGTCACCGGGCTGCAGATAGCAGTCGTCGGTACGGTCGAACCACTCCACATCCCATACACTGTAGCCCCGTCCATTGCAGACAGCGCCAGCAGGCGCTTTTCCCGCCTCCGGATACTCCAGCGTCAGGGATATATGCTCAATGGTGGTTGCCGCAGACGCCTGCAGAGACAGTGCGCTTACAATTGGCAGCAGCAAAACTGCACACAGCAGCACACTTATCATTCGTTTCATAATCGTTCCTCCGTTTTTATGTATTTTTATTTCATCAGAAGCGCACCGTTTGTGACTGTAATCACGGTGTGAATAGTTCCTTTTGCAGCAGCTGTTTCAGCTTTTCCCGGGTTTCGGGAGAAAGTCGGATCCGGCGCTGTGTGCCGTCTGCGTAACCCAGCGTCACCGTAATTTGTGTGCCGTCTGCCATGCCGGGAGGCTTTTGCTTATCCGTGGGCGATTTTTCCGGTTCCAAGGCCATAATGGCATCCGCGGCATCCCGCGAAACCGCCTTGGCATCTTCCACCCGGTATTCTCTGCCGTCTGCAAAGCAGTAGCCGGTCAAGGTCATATTGCCCGCATCATCCCGGGTCAGGGAAAAATGACAGCCCTCTGCCTGCACCGAGGAAGTGACATGGTAGCTCAGGCTCTGCCAGGGCTCAGACTTCTGTCCGCCACAGCCGAAAAGGCCGGCAAACAAGCTTAAAATCATACACATCACACCGATCCTTCTCATTTGCAACACTCCTGTTCCTGATGTTGCAAATCGTTGGGGTTAAATAAACATACCAGCTCTTCCATTGCCTGCAGGGGCAAAAAACAGCTTTGATTATCCGAGGCGTAGATCTGCTCATCCGAGGCATAGCGGATATTCAGCTTTATTCCCAAATCCGGGGGAAGCCCGGCCACCGTATAAAACTCCCCGTTATATTGGGCAAGATCATATTTTGAAACGATCTGCTGCAGCTGCGCAAAAAATCGGTCGTCCGTGTCAAAGGACCGCTTTGCGAAAACATCACCGCCGGCTCTTGCCTCGAAGCTGCCCCCATTTTCTCCTGCATAAAGGGTGTAGTAACGCCCTGCTACCGCAGACTCGTTCAGGGGACGGTCGGTGGCGGAAAATTCGCAGTAAAAGAAGGTGATCAGCTGCGATTGCACCGCCTTGGGCGCATTTTTGTTTACATAGTGGGTTTGCCCGCCGTCAATGACCTCTGTGTCCCTTTTGAAATGTTGGAAACATCCGGTCAGAAGCCTCATCGGCATAGCTGCCAATGCTGAAAAACGCCATTTCATAAGCTTCCCTCCTGCTCTTATACTGCCGCATCAATAGCGTGCGGCGCGACCAGCTGCCCCTTCTGCTCCAAGGCAGTCGCCGCTTGCCGCCACTACACAGCCAAAAAGCGCCAAAAACAGGCGGTTCCGTCTATGGTCAAAAACAAGATCGGTAATGAAAAGCAATACCGACAAAAGCGCAAGGATGCCATATACAATAGACAGATCTGCGTTTTTCATCAATGCGGAACCCCCTTTCCTGCAATATGTTCACAGAAATTTCACATCTATTATAAACGCAAAAAGAGAAAAATGCAATGTTATTTTCTTGATGGGGTTCAGGGGGCGGATATTATCTAACTGCATTTTTTACAAAAGTTGTTTTGCCATTTTCAGGACATCCAATTGTAATTACGCACTTCATTTATTGTTATCCTTTGCAGTGTTAATAGAGGCAATCAACACACGACGAATCGTTCCGCATTGATTGCGTAGCTCAACTGCCATTTCTCTGCTCAGAATATCGGATTTCGCAAACAGTTCCAGCCAATATTCCGTTTCATAACACTCTTTTAAAGCAACCTGTAATTTAGCAACAAAATCAGACTTACCGTGCGCATAGTTTGCTTCGTGAATGTTTGCACCAATAGAGGTTGCAGAACGCTCCAGTTGATTCACAAGAGAATAATGACCTTTGATCGTTTCGCAGAGTTTAATGATCTTAATAGCGAAATCCATAGATCATTCAACGAGCTTATTTTCTTTCATTATCCTCACCTCTACAAATAATATAGCATATTGAATGAAATATTGCTACGCAATATGAAATAATCCTTTGGATTATGAAATATTTTGCCTTAGCGGCAAAATATGAAATAAAATAAATCCCTCATACGCCGCAGCGTATTTCATAGCATCAGCTATTTCATAACGCGAAGCGTTATTTCACAAATCCCGTAAGGGATTTATTTCATTAAAAAAGCACCTGCAAAAGCAAGTGCTTTTTTAAGGTCGCCCTCTTCGAGTCCCATTAGAACCCCATAAAAAAAGCAGACCCAAAGGTCTGCTCTGTAAATGCGCTGTTTCCTGTGATAGATGCGCCTGACGGCGCATGGGACTCTCCCCCGGGCTAAAAATTGCTCGCCAGCTCTCAATTTTTCCCCATCCTTCGGATGGGTCGCCCTCTTCGAGTCCCATTAGCACCCCATAAAAAAAGCACCTGCGTTTGCAGGTGCTTTTTTTATGGGGTGGGTAATGGGACTCGAACCCACAACACCTGGAACCACAATCCAGTGCTCTGCCAATTGAACTATACCCACCATATTTGAAGTTATGAGTTATATTAAATCCTTATGGATTTAGTTATATTTTCTGCTAACACAGAAAGTTATATTATATTCGCTCTAACTGCCCGCAGGCAATATAACTTGCGAAGCAAATATCACTGTCGAAGACAATATAACTCGCCGCAAGGCGAATATAACTGAAAAACGCCTGGCGTTTTTCTTGGCACGCCAGGAGGGACTCGAACCCCCGACCTACTGCTTAGAAGGCAGTTGCTCTATCCGGCTGAGCTACTGGCGCATTTCTATGGAGCGGGTGACGGGAATCGGACCCGCGTATCCAGCTTGGAAGGCTGGTGTTCTACCATTGAACTACACCCGCAAATCCTATTGCATAACGTATCAGCCATAGAATCTTAGCATAGAAAAGGCTTCCTGTCAAGGCTCATTTTTGAGAATCTCAGGGATTTTATTGAGAATCACGTCTGCAACAGCGCCTTCGCTGCAGCTGCAAACGTTTTCATATTGGTCTGCGACCACACCGTCTGCAGGACAGTAGGCATAATCTGCACCGTCCAGCATGGTCTTATCGTTGTCGGCATCTCCCACGCATACCAAAATGGACTTGCCCAGCTCTTTTTGCAGATCTCTGGCGGCCCGCAGCTTGGACACCCCTTTTGCGTGCACATCAATGATCCGCGGTGCGGCAAAAAACACATCCACCTTGTCACCGTACATCCGTTCGATGGTTTTTCTTGCCTGCGTAAAGCGGTCTATTTCCTCCTGCGGCCCCTCAAAAAAGCCGCCTACGGAATTTTCATAAACCTTGCCGAACAGCGAAAACTTCAAAAACGGGCCCACATCGGTATAGGGAACGGCTTCCGCCCAATCCCAGCCGATGGCCTCGTAGCAGCGGATATAGCTTTGACGGGGCTTGTACAAATAGTGATTTTGCGCACCCTGCAGCTCTAAATTCATCTCCGGAAACAGGTTCGACACTGTTTCCAGTGTCTCCCACAGCGGCAGGTCGATGGGCACCAGCTTTTCCAGCCTTCCGTTTTGGTAGCGGGCACTGCCGTTCATCAGCAGCAGCGGCGCATTCACCGGCAGAGTGTTCAGGTACTTTTTAAAGGTGTTGGTACTGCGTCCCGTGTTTACGGTAAATGTACCCCCCTGTGCCATAAAATATTCGATCGCCTCTATATTTTTCTGAGGAATGGTAGAGTCGGTGGCGGTGAGGGTACGGTCAAAATCCACGGTCAGCAGAATATCGGAAAAATCAGCCATAGTGTTCAGGCCTTTTTCGGTGCGCCCAAGCGGCTCAGTGCCTTCTGGAAGTACTCCGGCAGCGGCGCTTTTACGGTGACCTGACGTCCATCCCGGGGATGGGTAAAGGTCAGCTCTCCCGCGTGGAGGCACTGGCTGTCCAAGCCCAGCTCCGGCTTTTTCTTGCCGTAAACGGTATCGCCCAAAATGGGATGGCAGATATAGGCCATGTGGACACGGATCTGATGGGTCCTGCCGGTTTCCAAACGGCAGCGGATGTGGGTATGGTTGCGGTAGCGGGTCACGACCTCCCAGTGGGTCACCGCAGGTTTGGAATTGTAAGAAGTGACACATCTTTTTTTCCGATCACCGGGCTTGCGTCCGATGGGCGCATCAATGGTGCCGCTGTCTGCCTTAAAGCAGCCGCATACGATCGCCTCGTATGTACGGACCACATTGTGGACCTTCAGTTCCTCGGCAATGAAAACGTGTGCCATATCGTTTTTGGCCACCAGCAGCAGTCCGGAGGTATCCTTGTCGATCCGGTGGACAATGCCGGGGCGTATTTCGCCGTTAATGCCGGAAAGGGCATCTGCTCTGGCGTACAAAAGTCCGTTGACCAGGGTGTCGTCCCTGTGACCGGCGGCAGGATGCACCACCAGGCCCTTGGGCTTGTTGATGACCATCACGTCGTCATCTTCATACACGATGTCCAGCTCCATTTCCGTGGCAGCCATAAACACCGCCTGGGGAGGGGGCAACTGTACACTAACTTCATCACCGATCTTCAGACGGTAATTTTTTTGCTTAATGTGTTTTCCGTTGACGGTCACATTGCCTCCCTCAAGCAGCTTTTGGGCTGCGGAACGGGAGATATCCTCCATCACACGGGCCAAAAAGGTATCGGCTCGCTCCTCGCGAATATCGGCAGTATAGATCATTTCTTCTTGCCCTCCTTCCAAAATTCCTTGTTAAAGAAAATCAGGCTGACAACCAAGGCGATGCAGCCACAGGAAATGTAGCAGTCTGCTACATTAAAAACGGGGAAATTCATAAAATCTGTCTGGATCATATCGATCACGTAGTTCAGACGGATCCGATCGATCATATTGCCCAGGCCGCCGGCAAAAACAAACAGGATGCACCAGCGTTCAAAGGGCTTAAAGGGCATCTTCTTTTTGGAAAATTCCCATACAATCAGCGCCGCAAACAATAAAAAGATGATGGCAAAAAGCCATTGCTGACCCTGCAGGATGGAAAATGCCGCGCCGTCATTTTGGGTGTAGGTCAGGCTCAAAACGTTGGGGATCAGACCCACCTGCCCGTGCAGGGGAATATTTGCCACAGTCAGAAGCTTGGTCAGCTGGTCCACACCCACCAGGGCAAGAACGGCAAGCCCCGCGATCCATAAACTCATACGGTTCCTCCAAAGCGAGAAATTCAAAAATGCGCATACCTATACATTGTATAATACACTATACCAAATTCCGAAAAGTTTGTCAATTGCCCCTTTCCATCTATCCCCCCGATGGGGATGGCAAAAAGTAGGGAAAATTGGAGAAATAACCATTGACTTTCAGGGGGGGACAGGGTAAAATAAATGATGAATTACTATGTACTACCGTGCCTGGCGGTACGGTAGTAATAATCTGAATTTAGGAGGAAATCACATTGAAAGATTGGGCATCTTTAACCACTGTTGAAGAAATGGAACAGGCCACAAACTCTTTGCTGGAAAACGCAGCAAAGGTGGGTGCCGACACCTGGCAGCAGCGCGTCAAAAACCAAACCCCTCACTGCGGTTTCGGTGAAGCAGGCACCTGCTGCCGAATCTGCTCTATGGGCCCCTGCCGCATCACCCCCAAGGCACCCCGCGGTATTTGTGGCTGCGATGTTCACGGTATCGTCGCCCGCAACTATCTGCGCTTTACCGTTGGCGGTACTGCGGCGCACTCCGACCACGGTCGTGAGATCATGCACACCCTGCATCAGACCAAGGAAGGCGGCAACTACACCGTTAAGGACCCCGAAAAGCTTTTGCGCATCGCAAAGGAATGGGGCGTAGAGACCGAGGGCAAGGACATTTATGACCTGGCACACGAAATGGCTGAGATCGGCCTTTTGGAATACGGCTTCCCCTTCGGCACACAAAAGTTTGCAAAGCGTCCCCCTCAGCATACACAGGATCTGTGGAACGCGGCAGAGATCACTCCCCGCGCCATCGACCGGGAAATTGCCACCGCAATGCACATGACCCACATGGGTTGTTCTTCCCTGCCTGAGGCTCTGATCCGTCAGTCCCTCCGTGCCGGCCTTTCCGACGGCTGGGGCGGCTCTATGATGGGCACCGAGTTCTCCGACGTTATGTTCGGCACCCCCAAGCCTGTGGATACCGAGGCAAACATCGGCGTTATGGAGAAAGACAATGTCAACATCGTTGTGCACGGTCACGATCCCTCTCTGTCTGAGATGATCGTCTACTACGCCAACGATCCCGAAATGATCGCCTATGCCAAGAGCCTGGGCGCAAAGGGCATCACCGTTTCCGGTGTCTGCTGTACATCCAACGAAGTCGCTATGCGTCACGGCATTCCCATGGCCGGTAACTTCCTGAATCAGGAAAACGTTGTTCTGACCGGCGCTTGTGAAGCCATTGTTGTAGACGTGCAGTGTATCTTCCCCGCACTGGGCCCCTTGTCCAAGTGCTTCCACACCAAGTTCATCACCACCTCTCCCATCGCCCGTATGCCCGACTCTGAGTTCATTCAGTTCAGCGCAGAGTCTGCCGGTGAAAACGCCAAGGCGATCGTGAAGATGGCTATTGAAAACTTCCAAAACCGTAATCAGGATCTGGTCAACATCCCCTCTCAGAAGCAGAAGGCCCGCGTGGGTTACTCTGTTGAAGCCATCAAGAAGGTGCTTGACGGCGTTGCAAACACTCAGGTGGACGAGATGGGCACCACCAAGCCCCTGATCGAATGTGTCCATTCCGGCGTTCTTCGCGGTGCTGTGGCAATGGTCGGCTGTAACAACCCCAAGGTTCGTCCCGACTCTGCGCACATCGGTCTGATGAAGAAGATGCTGGAAAACGATATCATCCTGATTGTCTCCGGCTGTTCCGCACAGGCTGCCGCCAAGGCCGGTCTGATGGATCCCGACAAGGCGAAGGAATACTGCGGCGCAGGTCTGAAGCGTGTTTGTGAGCTGGCCGGCATTCCTCCCGTTCTGCACATGGGCTCCTGCGTGGACATCTCCCGTATGCTGGTCCTGGCTTCCGATATTGCGAAGGACTGGGGCATCAACATTTCTCAGGTTCCCGTAGTAGGCTGTGCTCCCGAATGGATGTCCGAGAAGGCTGTTTCCATCGGTAACTACGTTGTGGCTACCGGTATCGAGACCTTCCTGGGCGTAGATCCCTACTCCAAGGGCTCTACCGAGGTCACCGAGCTGCTGCAGGGTGAGAACGGCATCAACAAGTGGGTCGAAGCAAAGTTTGTTGTGGACACCGACATCGACAGCTTGGGTGACAAGATGATCGCTTGCATCGAAGCAAAGCGTGCCGCACTCGGAATCTAAATTATGAAAATTGCAGTAACCGGAAAGGGCGGTGTGGGCAAAACCACATTGTCCTCCACACTGGCAAGACTTTATGCCGATGACGGCCGCACGGTGCTGGCCGCCGACGTAGACCCGGATGCCAACTTAGGGTTGGCGCTGGGCCTGACCCAGGAGGAAGTGGACGAGATCATCCCCATTTCCAAAATGAAGGCTTTGGCCAAGGAACGCACCGGCGCCAGCGATGACAACAAGTTCTACAAGCTCAATCCCTATGTGGCGGATATCCCGGATATCTACGCCAAGCCCATCAACGGCGTGAAGCTGTTGGTAATGGGCACAGTGGATCTGGGCGGTAGCGGCTGTGTGTGTCCCGAGCACGTGATGCTCAAGCAGATTCTTGCCAGCTTGACCTACCGGAAAAACGATGTGGTCATTATGGATATGGAAGCAGGCTTAGAGCATCTGGGCCGCGGTACAGCATCCAATATGGACCAGTTTATTGTGGTGATCGAGCCCGGTGCCCGCAGCGTCCAAACCTACAAAAATGTAAAGCGTTTGGCCACCGATTTAGGTGTGAAGCAGGTGCGGGTGGTTGCAAACAAGGTGCGGGACGCACAGGATGAGGAATTTATCCGCAATGCCATCCCCCCCGAGGATTTGCTGGGCATCATTCATTACAATACCGAAGTGATCGATGCAGACCGTCAGGGAAAATCCCCTTACGACTGCAGTCCCACAGCACTCAATGAAATCCGAGCCATTAAAGCACGCTTGGATTGTGACGATGAATAATTAAGGAGGATCTATTGTGACACTGTTTGATAGAGTTTTCGGCGGCAACGACTACAATTATGAGCGTACCGTCGCTGCTGTTGATGCCGCAATCGCCACCTACGGCGAAAACGAGCCTGTTGGTTTCCCCGATACCGCATACGCTCTGCCTTGCTACTACGGCGTTACCGGCGTAAAAATTACCACACTGGCTGAGATGAAGGCCGCTATGGACACCATCAAGGCCAAAATGACCCGCAACAACCGTCTGCACGACGCATTTGAATCCGGCATTGCTTCTGCTCTGTGCGCAGAGTTTTTGGAAGCCCTCAAGTACATCCACGGCGCTACCCCCTACACCGAGCCTGAGATGGGTCACCTGACCGACGCCTTCGTGCGTAACCTGGGCGTGCCTCTGGTTACCGGCGACATCCCCGGTGTGGCAGTCATCATCGGCGGCGCTGACGACCCCGCTGAGACTGTAGAGCTGGCAAAGTCCTATCAGAATCAGGGTATTCTGGTCACTCTGACCGGCGACGCCGTCAAGCACATCAGCGATGCCGGTATGAAGACCGGTGAAGGCGTGCGTGTATGCCCCCTGGGCTACGAGATGCAGTCCGTGATCCACGTTGTATCCGTTGCTGTTCGTGCGGCGCTGATTTTCGGCAACATCACCCCCGGTGATTTCCCCGCACTGGCCAAGTACACCATGGCCCGTGTTCGCGCCTTTGTAAATGCCTATAAGCCCCTGTCCGACGAGATCGTCTCCTACGGTGCAGGCGCCATCTGCCTGGGCTTCCCCGTTATTTCCAACGAGACCGAGAATATGTTCCGCGTACCCAAGAGCCTGATCCAGCAGCTGGATACCTCCAAGTGGAACGCTACCTCTCTGGAAGCCCGTGACATTAAGATCAAGATCACCAATATCGACATCCCTGTTGCCTACGCCACCGCTTTTGAAGGCGAGATCATTCGCCGCGGCGATATGCAGGTGGAAGTGGACGGCTCCCGTGTGGACTGCTTCGAGCTGGTGCAGACCAAGGAAGCCGCCGAGGTGGAGGATCACAAGATCACTGTGATCGGACCCGAGATCGACGACGTGCCCGTGGGCTCCAAGATCTCCCTGTCCTACACCATCGACGTAGCAGGCAAGGCTATGCAGGCCGACTTTGAGTCTGTTATGGAACGTAAGATCCACGCATGGCTCAACTGCATTGAGGGCGTCATGCACACCGGTCAGCGTGATATGATCCGTATTCGTATCTCCAAGGCAGACTTTGAAGCAGGCTTCAAGTTCCGTCACCTGGGCGAAGTGCTGTACGCCAAGCTCAAGAGCGAGTTTGAAGCTGTTGTAGACAAGTGCCAGGTCACCATCGTGGTCGATGCCGAGCAGAATAAGCTTCTGCGTGCAAAGGCCAACGAGGTATTTGCAAAGCGTGACGACCGTCTGCGCACCATGACCGACGAATCCGTACCTGTTTACTACACCTGTATTATGTGTCAGGCCTTCTCCCCCAGCCACGTATGTATCGTTACCCCCGAGCGTTTGGGTCTGTGCGGTGCAGTGTCCTGGCTGGACGCTAAGGCTACCAACGAGCTGGATCCCACCGGTCCCTGTCAGATCGTACCCAAGGAGCGCTGCATCGACGAGCGCCTGGGCCGTTACGAGGACGTGGACGAGGCTATTGAAAAGTACTCCCACGGCGAGCTGCACAACGTTACACTGTACTCCCTGTTCCAGGATCCCATGACCTCCTGTGGCTGCTTCGAGTGTATCTGTGGCGTAGAGCCCTGCTCCATGGGCGTAGTGATCACCTGCCGTGAGCACGCCGGTATGACCCCCCTGGGCATGAGCTTCTCCGATATGGCTTCCATGACCGGCGGCGGCGTACAGACCCCCGGCTTTATGGGCCACGGCAAGCAGTTCATCTTCTCCAAGAAGTTCATCGCCGCTGAAGGCGGCCCCGGCCGTATTGTTTGGATGCCCAAGGATCTGAAGGAACAGGTCCGCGAGCGTTTGGATGCTGTGGCACTGGAGCTGTACGGTGTGGAGAACTTCACCGATATGATCGCAGACGAAACCGTCTGCACCGAGGACCCCGAGCAGCTGCTGGAGTTCCTGGGCGAAGTAGGCCACCCGGTCCTGGGTATGGAGCCCTTCGATATGTAATAACTGTCAGAAAGCCTAACGCACCTGCGTTAGGCTTTCTTTTTTAAAAAATTTTTTGAAAAATATGTCACATTTTGGTATCATTAAAACATAATAAGGTGAAAGCAGTATTAGCCCCCTGCTTTATAAAACGATCCAAAGAACAGAACTTATTAAAAGGAGAAGGATGATATGAGAAAGTTATGGGTGTTTTTCATTTGTATGATGACCGTATTTTCGTTCGTCGGCTGTAAAAGCAGTGACCAGGTTTTATTTACAGAGGCAGACAGCAAAACTGTCGTTTCCAATGACGGAACTGAATATATCTATGCCGGCTCCGAGGTGCAGGTCTGCAGCTTTGGTGAATTGGATTTTCTTGGTCATATAAAAGGAGAGAAAAAGTCGTTTGTTCATCTGGCCACTGAAATCAAAACGGGAATGTATGCTGTAGGCGGCGAGCAGGATGTTTTGGTGCGGTATTTTCCGGATAACGAATTTTTCGCGGTATATGTAAAGTCCGATCTGCTTACGACCGAAGTGGCTCTTGAAAACTGCATAAGATTTGAGCTTGTAAAAGCACCGCATTTCGACAATTCCGAAGCGATCGTCCTTTGTGACGAGGCAGCTGAATGTCAGGCATTTCTCCAAGAGATCCAAAGCGCAGAAAAGGCAAAAGAGGCGGGGCTGTACGATTTGGTGAAGCAGCCTGACGGTTCACTTCAAAACTGTTATCTGTACGGATGGATCTGCGGCGTCATTCAGGAGGATCTCAATCTCTTTATTCGCTTGGACGTTACGTCCTATGACGATCAGGCGTATTCCGTTCTGATCGGCGCAGAAGAGTACGTCCTGTCCGGCGAATGGATCGGGTAAGTACATACAGTGCGGCAGGGGCGGATATCATCCGTCCACCGTTTCCCGGTTGCTGCGCGGAAGAATTAGAGAATAGAGAATCCGTTCCCTCCATATACACTTTAAGACAGCCCCTTCTTTTTATTGGCTATTGTTTTTCTGTACCCATTGTGGTATGATTAGAAATGTCGAATAATGGCAAATTTTATAAATGAGAGGAAGTGCGCAATGGGCAAAGATCGGATCAAAATACTGATTGCCCTGGTCGCGTGTCTGCTTGTATTTGCGCTTGCCCTTGTTTTTGTGCCTCAGGGCTCAAAAACGGAAAACGGCGTCACCGCAGGCAGTGTGGTAATCAGCGAAATTCTATCGGGCAACACCATGTATCCCGATGAAAACGGCGCGTATTTGGACTTTATAGAGATCCACAATCCCAATTCGTATCAAGTCAATCTCTCCGGCTACAAGCTCTCCGACAAAGAAACATCCGTAGGCTATACCTTTGCCGGGGACGCGGTGATCCCTGCCGGGGGCTATGTGACGGTGTACTGCAGTAAAGAAGACCGCAGCGGCACATACGCGGACTTTGGCATCTCCTCCAAGGGTGATGAATCCGTATACCTTTATAACAGCGCCAATGTGCTGATCGACCGTGTGGCAGTACCAGCCTCCGAAAAGAATGTGCCCCTGATTCGGGAAGCGGACGGAAGCTTTTCGTGCGGAAGCTTTGCCACCCCCGGCTATCCCAATACCGGGGAGGGTTTTCAGCAATGGCTCATCTCCCAGGGGGAAGGAGACTGTACCGTGCGCATCAACGAGGTACAGACCTCCAACCGCAGCAGTGTGCTCAGCGCAAACGGGCAGTTTTGCGACTGGATCGAGCTTTTTAACTACGGCAGCACTCCCCAAACACTGACCGGTTTTTACCTGTCCGATGAGGAGACAGACCCCCTGAAATGGGCACTGCCGGAGCTGACGCTGCAGCCGGGCGCATATCAGGTCATTGCCTGCGTCGGTGACGGGGCAGGGCCGGATGAAGCACCCTTTTCTCTGTCAAAAAACGGCTGTACCGTGACCCTTTCCGGTGTTTACGGCAACACACTGAGCATGGTGGTATGCCCCGCCATGGCGGCAGATGAATCCTATCAATATGTTGAAAACGAAGAGTTTTTGGTCTCCAAGGAGGTAACCCCCGGCTACCCCAATACCCAAGAAGGGGCAAAGCAGTACCGGGATACCTGCACGGTGCGGGGCGATTTGGCCATCAACGAGGTCATGCCCTCCAACAGCCGCTATATGCTCCAAAGCGACGGCAACTATTATGACTGGGTGGAGCTGAAAAACATCTCTGACCGGGCAGTCAATTTGGCCGATTATGCCCTCTCGGACCAGGAGGACAACCTGCGGCTCTTCCCGCTGCCGGAAAAGGTCCTTCAGCCCGGGGAGAAGATCGTGATCATCTGCTCCGGCAATACCGCACTGACCGGAAATTACATCCACGCCCCCTTTGGGCTGAATTATCAGCAATGCTGGGTCTATGTGACCCACCTGGAAAAGGGTCTGTCTGACGGCTATCGGGTGGAAAATGTGCCCCCCGGCGGCAGTATGGGCAGAAAAAACGGCGAAAATGACCTGTTTTATTTCACGACTCCCTCCCCCAAGGAGGAAAACACCGGCGGTCAGGCGCAAATTGCAGACACCCCTTTTGTTGAAACCCCGGCAGGCGTGTATAACGATGTGCAGGGCGTAGAGGTGATCCTTTCCGGGGAAGGACCTATTCGCTACACCTTAGACGGCAGTGTTCCGACTGCCCAATCCGCCCTGTATATCGCGCCTATTTATTTGACCTCTACCGCCACGGTACGGGCGGTGAGCTTTGCGGACGGAAAGCTGCCCAGCCGGGTGATGACCGCCGGGTACATCATCAACGAACAGCACGAATTTCCGGTGCTGAGCATCTCTGCCGATCCCAATTCCCTCTTTGGCGGTTCTGGCATTTATACCAACTACAACTCAGAGGCCGAAGTGCCCTGTAATGTGTCCTTTTTTGAGGATGGAGACGGCTTTTCCATTGACTGCGGCATCAAAATGCACGGTCATACCGGCCTGATGAATCCCAAAAAGAGCTTTAAGATCAACTTCCGCAGCCGCTACGGCGAAAAATACCTGACCTATCCCGTATACGGAGACGATGCCCCTCAGGTCTTTGACAGCCTGTGTATTCGGGCGGGGCAGGATTATCTGTTTGCGTTCTTTCGGGAGGAATTATTTGTATCCCTGTGTCAGGATATGACCGACGAGGTGCTGACCCAGCGCAGTCGGCACTGCGTGGTGTATATCAACGGCAAATACTTTGGCATCTACAATCTGAAGGAGGCATTTACAGAGCTTTACTACGCCCAAAATCGGGACGTCTCCGAGGAGAGTGTGGAAATTCTGCAGGCGCCGGTGTATCCCAACACCGAGGTTTACGGGCTGATGGCCTATATGCGTACCCACGACCTGTCGGTGCAGGAGCACTATGATTACGTTTGCTCCAAGCTGGATATTGAAAGCATCATCGACTGGATGATCATTGAAGCCTATTGCACCAACGGTGACGTTCAGCAAAACCTGCGGTACTTCCGCAGCTCCGAAAACGGCTATCGCTATGAGCCTGCACTGTACGACCTGGACTGGGCCTTTTACTACCACAACCCCTTCGGAACACTGTTGGACCCCGACACCGAATGGCAGCACGTGCGCCTGCTTCGGCCACTGTTTGAAAACGCCACATTCAGGGAGCAGTTTTTCTCCCGCCTGAGCTACCATCTGGAAAACACCCTGTCTACCGAAAACGTGCTCCGGCGCATTGACGAGCTGGAAGCCACCCTTCTAAACGAGATGTATCGGGAGAAAAGCCGCTGGGGCGGCACTGTGGGTATATGGAAGTCCCGGGTGCAGGATCTGCGCAGCTTTATCACCAATCACAATCATCCCGCGCAAATGGTTTACCGCCTGCAGCGGTATGTTTGGCTGAGCAGCGAGGAAACCCAAAAATATTTTGGGAGGTGGGTCGGATGAAAGACGGCTTCCGACATGAGCATAAATACCTGATCTCCACCCAATGCGCGGTACTGCTAAAGCACCGTCTGCAGGGTGTGATGCGGCGCGACCCCTATGCAGGCCCCACGGGGCAGTACACCATCCGCAGTCTGTATTTTGACGATGAAAAGTTTACCGCATACGGGGAAAAGCTGGACGGGCTGCGGGACCGCATCAAATACCGCATACGGTTTTACAATTACAATTTAGACCAGATCCGCCTGGAGAAAAAAGAAAAACACGAAGAACTGACCCGCAAAACCGGGGAACGGATCTCCCGGGAAGAAGCACTGTACCTGCAAAAAGGCATTCGGGAAGGCGGGCTTACAGGAAAAGGTCCGCTGATGCGGGAGCTGGAAGCAGGTATTCGCTGCGGACTGCGGCCTGCCATTTTGGTAGACTATGACCGCACGCCCTTTGTGTGCAGTGCAGGTCAGACACGGATCACCGTGGATGAGCACATCCGCACCCGTCCGTATAGCCCGGATCTGCTTGCCTCTCCGGGGGCAATGGTGCCGGTACTGGAGGATGGTATGGCTGTATTGGAGGTAAAATACAACGACTTCCTGCCGGGCCATCTATCGGAAGTGCTGGAGGGTATTCCCAAGGTGCCTTTGGCCATTTCCAAGTACGTTTTATGTGTAAATACCATCTAAAGAGAGGAAAAAAAGATGAGTTTTCAAGATATTATCAAAAATTCTTTTTTGGAAGAGTTTTCTGCCATTTCTGTCAATACCGCGCTGATCGCCATTGGCCTTTCCTTTGTGCTGAGTCTGTTTATTGCGTGGATCTACCGCATCACCTACGGCGGCGTTTGCTACAATAAAAGCTTTACCCACTGTCTGATCATGCTGACCATGGTTACGACCGTGGTGATTTTGGTCATCTCCTCCAATGTGGTGCTGTCGCTGGGTATGGTGGGCGCGCTGTCCATCGTCCGTTTCCGCACCGCCATCAAAGAGCCCACCGATACGGCGTTTCTGTTTTGGGGCATTGCCACAGGCATCATCTGCGGCGCCGGCTATATCGGCGTTTCCGTGCTGGTGACCCTGCTGCTGGGTCTGCTGTTCGTGGCGGTGCACGCCTTCGCGAAAACACAAAAACGGGGCAGCTATATGATCGTCATGCGTTGCAGCAAGGGTTGTGAGGCGGCAAAGACGCTGGAGCATCTCCCCCGCTTTGTGCTGAAAAACAAAAACCTGCAGGGTGAAAATATGGAGCTGGTGGCCGAAGCAGAGCTGACAGCACAGGCACTGCAGGCAATGGAAACACTGAGCACCGCCGAAGGTGTACAGGAAATTACCATTATGCGCTCCGTAAGCGGCAGCGTACTATAAGCATATAATGCTTAATGCATAATGCAAAATGCAGAATTTAACGGGACGGCAAAAGCCGTCCCGCATTTTGTTCCACACCCACCTACCGTTTTCTCTCGTAGGGACACCCGTCCTCGGGTGTCCGCGGATGATGCGTTATCGGACACCGCAGGAGCGGTGTCCCTACAAATTGGAATCGGTGGGTGCAACCGAAAAACGGCGGGCGGATGATATCCGCCCCTACGGTGTTGGACGAAAACGTACGATAAAACTCGTAGGGGAAGATATCATCTTCCCGCATAATTTTCAATTCGTCGGCAACGCCGACACCTTTTCTCTTCTCTCTTCTCTCTTCTGCGTTCTCTCTTCTCTATTCACTGACGCAAAACGGCGCTGTCTCAAAACGTGTCTGTAGGGAACGACCTATGTGTCATTCCAAAGATCTTTCTTTAAAAATATGCAATTAGGAACGGCACACAGGCCGTTCCCTACAGTGAAAAACTGCCTCCGACCGGAGGCAGTTTTTTGTTTGCATCAATATAACTTCCCTGCGGGGTTTCCTCATTTTATATTCTTTCGCTTATAGGGCTTCCTTTCATCGGTGATGCCTAACAAATAATCCGTTGATGTGTTGTAAAAATGCGCCAGAGCAATCAGCGATTCCAACGGGATTTGGCGACTGCCGGTTTCATATTGGCAATATGTGTTCTGCCGGATGTGCAGATAATCAGCCACCTGCTGCTGCGTTAAATCGGAATCCTCCCGAAGTGCACGAATACGAATAGCAATCACCTCCTTTTTCATTATATCCATCACGAAACGAGATATTGACTTTTATCACAATTTGTGATACCATCCCAACAAAGGGCATTGCCCGTATAAAAAAGGAAGAAGGTTTACTATATGAAACGACTATTCGTATGTTTACTGGCAATTTGCCTCATCGCATCCCTGTGCGCCGCCTGTGGCGGCAGCAAGACAGCGCAGGACGCCGGTACACAACCCCCAACCACCACTGACGTTCCCGCTGACAGCAACACCACATCCAACGAGGTGGAGCAGCCTCAGGACCCCACCTTGCTGTCTGCGCCCACTAAGGTTTTGACCACAGATGAACTGAGCTTCCACTTTGCTTACAGCGATGTCAACGGCAACTCCTTTTCCGGCACACTGACCGTGGTCAACAACGCTTCTCCTGCTCTGTTGCGTTTTTGGACTGGTGATGAAGAATATTTGTACGAACTTGCCGACAACGGCACAATTACCCTATATACCCCCGTCGACAGTTGGAATTACGCAGCGGATACTACAACCAGTCAGGAGGAACTGAGGAATGCCACCAACTCTCTGTTGGAGCTGCTTTCCTTTGGCGGTTGGAACTTCACTACCCGAAATCCCGACCTCCGCTATCGCCCCATTGAAGAGCCGGACACCATTAATGCTATTGCCTTTGGTGGTGAGGATTCCAGCTGGTACGAATTGGTAAACGATGGCATTACCGTCGGCTGGGTAGCTGTTGATAACCAGACCGGTGTGTTTAACTATATGGAAACCGCCGATTTTACTTTTTCCACTGCCTTTGCGGAATTGGCTGATGTTTATATCCCGTATTCGTATAACGAAAATTGGTGAATGAAATATGTTTTGTAAGCACTGTGGATCTCAGGTAGACGACAATAGTAAATTTTGTCCTGTTTGCGGTAAGAGTCTTGCGTCTGACATTTCTCAAGGCAACGGCAAGATTCAAATGCATTGGGTTTTAATATTTGTTGCCATTGGTTTGGGATTGCACAGGCTTCAATTTATGACATTACCAAAATCCACACTAAGAAAACAAATAATTAGAAGAAGATATACTCAAAAGGAGTTTTTAAAATGCACAAAATACTGCCTTTCATCTTAGTTGTAATTTCGTTGCTTGTTCCTTTTGCCGGTTGTTCTTCAGATGTTGACGAGGCAAGAAGCACAGTCCAAACACCATCAAACAGCAATTTATTAGTTGGAAGGTGGTCATCGCTAGAAGATGTTGGTCACAAAATAGAGAACACGTTCGGTTACGAAAATATAGAATTCTATATCACCACAGAATACTGCTTTAATGAGGATCATACATTTACATTCAAAGTAACGGATGTCGATGAAGAAGCGCTGACAAGTATTTTTATGGCGAATCAGGGAAATTCTCCCATTGAGACAGTCAATGCACGTATACAAGATACAAAAGAGATATTGTATCTCCAAACAGATCACGGAACCTACGAAATTAACGGAGACAAACTCATTTTAAATGCGAAATTACAAACATTTGAAATCGATTTAAAAATTATAAATAATAAGACTATATCTTTAACCCGCGGGCAAATATCGTTCGATTTAAATTGGATTGGCAATCCCTGACACTGTTGCCGTCCTTGAAAAGTGTTAATAAAAGCTGAGTCCTTCTTTTGCGGACACCCCTATGTGTTTATGCAGAGCATAGCACAAAGTCTTCTCTTCACATATATATTTTAACAGAAAATTAGGAGGATACGTATGTTTTGTAAAAATTGCGGCTGCGCTAATTCCGATAGCGCTACATTTTGCTCCCAGTGCGGCACAAGCCTTGCTTCAAGGGAGTATTCAAGTCAGAACAATAGAACAACTGCACCCATCACCAAGAAGGAGTTCTTTGCAAATCACTGTTCAGAAAATGCCCAAAAGAACAGAAGAACCATTAAAATTTTGAGTATTGTTTCCTTGACGGTTCAGGGTATTCTGAACTTGTTGTTCATTATATGCTTCATGGTTTTAGAAAATGCAGTAAATCATAATCCCCTATACAATGGCGATACTTCAGTTATGTTTGCACCAATCATTTTGTCACTGACCTTCTTTGGTTTTTCTCTTCTTTTCACAATCTGCGGCACAAAGATGAATAGTACAGGATGCTTCATCACTGCTACGATTTTTGCTTTTATCGCAACGATGTATGGTGGTTTGATCTTTGAACTTGGTCTTCGTTGGCTGGTCGGACTTGTCGTGGTTGTAGCTTACATCGTAATCACTATGCTGAATCATCAGAACAACCAAGAATACAAAGTCTACTTAAACAAAATCTGAACATAATAAACCAGCGGAGTGATGTTCACTCCGCTGTTATTTTGTATCTTTCTCATTTTTTTCGTAGGGAACGACCTATGTGTCGTTCCTGTTTTGCAATACGGGACGGGAAACCCGTCCCCTACGTTGTAGGATCGGTATGTGGAGCATCGTAGAGGCGGATATCATCCGCCCGCGGATGACAACCCCGTCCGGTGTGCTACATCATTTCCGGGTAGGTTTCACATTGGCAGCAGGTGTAATACTGCCGTCGATCGTACCATTGGCTTCCTCAAAAGATTTGATGTTCTCCCGAATCAAAACCAACACCTGACTGTTGACACTTCTGCCCTCATAATCTGCAATATAGGCAATCTTATTCAGCATTTCTTCTTCAATCCGAATCGATACACTCTTAACAGACATCTTTATCACTCCAAAATAAATATATAGTATGTTTATTTTAGGAGAATTATGTGATATAATGTTCGTATTGGATATACTGTATATCTACTAAATGGGGTGGCATCGATGATCTGCTGTTTTTTAGGGCATCGCGAAATCTGCGAAACCGAAGAGTTAAGGGCTCAATTATATGCAGTAATAGAAGAACTGATTGTCAGCAGAAAGGTAGATACCTTTCTATTTGGAAGTAAGAGTCAGTTTAATAACCTTTGCTACGCGTTGGTGACGGAGCTGAAGCAGACGTATCCCCACGTAAAGCGGATCTATGTAAGGGCAGAATTTCCGGTAATTCGCGGGGATTATCTGGCATATTTGTTAGACTGTTATGAAGACACCTATTATCCGGAAAAAGCAATCGGTGCCGGAAGATCAGTGTATATAAAACGGAATACGGAAATGATTGATAAAAGCAGCTTTTGTGTGTTCTACTACGATGAGGCATATCTCCCAAAAGGCAGAAAAAGTGGCACAAAAATCGCACTGGATTATGCGATAAAACACAAAAAAGTGATTTTTCGGTTTCCCCTTTTGAAGTCGGCACAAGCATCCAACAAAGGCTGATTGCGAACAAAACCTGTGTGCCGCCCCGTGTACGGTATGCTTGTTATAGACCGTAAGGGCGGCTTCCTGTCATTGCGAGGGCGTTTACGATAAGTGGCAATCCGTAACCCCTGCCGCCGAAGGCGGCGCGATGCTTCGCACCGCAAGAAAACGGATTCCCACGCCAGTGTGCGCACTGGCTCGGAATGACAAGGGTGTACGGTACGCGTGTTATAGACCGTAGGGGAAGATATCATCTTCCCGCATAATTTTCAATTCGTCGGCAACGCCGACACCTTTTCTCTTTCTGCGTTCTCTCTTCTCTATTCACTGACGCAAAACGGCGCTGTCTCAAAAAGAGACAGCGCCGTTGCGTTTTACAGGTATTCGATTACAGCTTGGGGCCGGCTTCAACCAGAGCCTTGCCGGCGTCGTTGCCGGTGTACTTCACGAAGTTCTTTACGAAGCGGCCAGCCAGGTCCTTTGCCTTCTCTTCCCAAACGGAGGGATCGGCGTAAGTGTCTCTGGGATCCAAAATGCCGCTGTCCACGCCGGGCAGGCTGGTGGGCACTTCAAAGCCGAAGTAGGGAATGGTCTTGGTCTCAGCCTTCAGGATGGAGCCATCCAGAATGGCGTCGATGATGCCACGGGTATCCTTGATGGAGATGCGCTTGCCGGTGCCGTTCCAGCCGGTGTTGACCAGGTAAGCCTTTGCGCCGGACTTTTCCATCTTCTTGACCAGCTCCTCACCGTACTTGGTGGGGTGCAGCTCCAAGAATGCCTGACCGAAGCAAGCGGAGAAGGTGGGAGTGGGCTCAGTGATGCCACGCTCGGTACCGGCCAGCTTGGAGGTAAAGCCGGAGAGGAAGTAGTACTGCGTCTGCTCGGGGGTCAGGATGGAAACGGGAGGCAGAACGCCGAAAGCATCAGCGGACAGGAAGATCACGTTCTTGGCGTCGGGACCTGCGGAAACAGGACGAACGATCTTCTCGATGTGGTTGATGGGGTAGGATACACGGGTATTCTCGGTCACAGAGCCGTCAGCAAAGTCGCACTTGCCGTTTTCGTCAACGGTGACGTTCTCCAGCAGTGCATTGCGCTTGATGGCGTTGTAGATGTCGGGCTCGGACTCAGCATCCAGGTTGATGACCTTTGCGTAGCAGCCGCCCTCGAAGTTGAACACGCCGTTATCGTCCCAGCCGTGCTCGTCGTCACCGATCAGCAGACGCTTGGGGTCGGTGGACAGGGTGGTCTTGCCGGTGCCGGACAGGCCGAAGAACAGAGCAGTGTTCTCACCGTTCATATCGGTGTTGGCAGAGCAGTGCATGGAAGCCATGCCGTTGAGGGGCAGGTAGTAGTTCATCATGGAGAACATACCCTTCTTCATCTCGCCGCCGTACCAGGTGTTCAGGATGACCTGCTCACGGGAGGTCAGGTTGAACAGTACTGCAGTTTCGGAGTTCAGGCCCAGCTCCTTGTAGTTTTCTACCTTGGCCTTGGAGGCGTTGTAGATCACGAAGTCGGGGGTGAAGTTTGCCAGCTCTTCCTCGGAGGGAGTGATGAACATATTCTTTACAAAGTGTGCCTGCCAAGCCACTTCCACGATGAAGCGGATCGCCATACGGGAGTCGGGGTTGGTGCCGCAGAACAGGTCCATTACGTACAGCTTCTTATTGGACAGCTCCTTTACAGCCAGCTCCTTGCAAGCATTCCAAGCTTCCATAGAGGCGGGCTTGTTATCGTTGCTGAACTCCTTGGAGGTCCACCACACGGTGTCCTTAGAAGTGTCGTCCATCACGATGAACTTGTCTTTGGGGGAACGGCCGGTGTAGATACCGGTCATCACGTTGACAGCACCCAGCTCAGTCAGCTGGCCCTTTTCAAAGCCTTCCAGAGAGGGATCCATCTCTGCTTCAAACAGAGCCTCGTAAGAGGGATTGTGGACCACTTCGGTAGTACCGGTAATGCCATACTTGGTTAAATCCAGATTTGCCATTTGAGTTACCTCTTTCATTTATAGATTTTTCATAGAGTTGCGATTTTTTACAGGGAAATGCGTGAATTATTCGCCAAAATTGGGCATTTTTCCAAACACTTTTCTGCTTGAGTAAATCGTTTTCTCATATTCTGCAATGATATCATACACTATAAAGCATTAAAAATCAATAAAAACATTTTTAAATTTGGAAATCTTTTGTGAACGGGCTTTCCACCACCAAAAGCGCAACAAAAAAACGGCGGGCGGATGTGTTTCATCCGCCCCTACAAATTAGAATCGATAGGTTTACCGTCGTAGGGGCAGATATCATCTGCCCGTAAATATTGAAATCGTCGGCAACGCCGACACCTTAACTTTCCACTTTCCGCTTTCAGCTTTCCACTTTCTCGTCACAACGCTTCCCTTTTGCCCAGCGCAGCCGGGTAAAACGAAACAGGTGTGTACAAAAAGTACACACCTGTTTCGTTATAACTCTTTATACATTGCGCCGGCATCGTCCTTACGGACATTGTCGGCCACCTGCAGAACTTCCACAGCCACAACGCGCTCGCCTAAGGTAATCTCGATGCGGTCACCGATTTTGACCTCATAGCCGGCTTTTGCAACCTTACCGTTGACCGAGATACGCCCATGATCACAGGCTTCGTTGGCAACAGTGCGGCGCTTGATCAAGCGGGAAACCTTCAGGTATTTATCCAGACGCATATTACTTTGCGACTTCGTCCTTCAGAGCCTTAGCAGCCTTGAAAGCGGGAACTTTGGAAGCGGGGATCTGGATGGTTTCCTTGGTCTGGGGGTTACGGCCGGTACGGGCAGCACGTGCCTTTACCTCGAAAATGCCGAAGCCGGAAACGTTCACCTTGTCGCCATTCACCATTGCTTCGGTGATAGCAGCGAAAGTTGCGTCGAGGGCAGCAGCAGCGTCCTTCTTGGTCAGGCCGGCCTTTTCAGCAACGGCAGCAATCAGGGTGGTCTTGTTCATAAAAAATTACCTCTTTCCATATAGTTGGTATTCTAACATTACCATATATTCGTTCAAATTGCAAGCATTTTTCTGATTTTTTTGCCAATTTTTTTACAATTTTAACAATTTTGCGATCTTGTCGCCCTTAGGCAGCAGCAGGCAGTCCTCTTTTGTGATGGCCTTGCATACGACCACCAGCACAAAATACGCCACAACGCCCACCAAAATCGGCACACCGCAAAGCAGCATATTGCTGGTGATGCCTGCGATGTTTACCATCAGCCAGTAGACCCCGTACACCACCGCGCCCATCAGTGCCGCAGGCAGAAGGGGCCGGAGCATATTGCGCAGCAGCTTGGGCTTTTGGGGTACGACCTTCCGGATGCTGAGCAGATTCAGCGCGCTGACCGACAGATAGCACAGTGCAGAGCACACCGGTACTGCCAAAATGCCCACATTGGGATTGCCCACCAGCACATACATCAGCCCCAGCTTTACACCGCCGCAAATCAGGGTGTTGATCACCGGGATATGGGCTTTTCCGTGGGACTGGAGCAGGACGGTGGTAAACATGGTGGCGGTATACAGACATACCGCGCCGCCCATAACCGTCATCATTACGGTTGCCAGTGCCAGCTTTTCTCCCCCGTAGCCGCCCAGCATTCCCATGATCGGGCCCGCCAGCACCGCAAGCCCCACCGAACAGGGCAGTGCCAAAAGCCCGGTGATACGGGACGCGGATTCCTCCGTTTCACGAACACTTTTGTGATCACCCACCGTCAAAAATGCCGTAATTGCCGGCAGCACGCTGGTGTTAATGGGGATGATAAAGGCACAGGGCATATTGAAGATGGTATAGCCGAAGTTATAGATGCCCTTCATACCGGAGGCCATCAGGGAGAAGTGATTTTCAGGCGTCCAATCCTTCAGCGCCCGAACCTCCTCTTCCAGCTCCGGCACTAAATTCTGTGCATAGGTGCCGGATGCCAGCAGCTCCTCCAGCCGATCCATATAAATGCCGATCTCCAGCACATTCAAAAGCTGCATTCCTGCAGAGCCGATGGTAATGGGAATGGCAATGGCCAGCAGCTTTTTGGTGGTAACGGCGAAGCGCTCCACCTCCTCGGCAGAGACAGACAGCTCCCGATATGCGGGGCGGAACTTGCCGTACAGATAAAACGCGGAGATCAGGCAGCTGACTGTCACGCCCAAGATGGCGCCGCCTGCCGCCCAGGAGACCTTCCCGGTCAGCTTCATCAGCCCGTAAGCCGCGCTCAAGCCCACCACCAATTTACAGAACGCCTCCAAAACCTGCGACACGGCGGTGGGATTCATATTGCCCTGCCCCTGGAAGAAGCCCCGATAGATGCTCAAATAGCCCATCAGTACCGCACAGGGCGCCAAGCACAAAATTGCCGCCCACGCACCGGGCTGTTCAAAGCTGGATGCCAGCCTGGTACAGAAAATGCCCATGATCAGCGCCGCAACCAAGCCCAGTCCCAAAAACAGCATTCTGCTGACCTTGTAGATCTGCCGCACCCGATTATGCTGACCCAGGGAATAGGCCTGGCTGATCATCCGGCTCATAGCAATGGGCAGACCGGCAGTGGCAATGGTAAGCAGCAGGGTGTAGATATCATAGGCGGTATTGAAATAGGCAAAGCCCACGTCGCCGATGATGCCCTTCAGGGGAATCTTGTAGATGGCGCCGATGACCTTCACCACCGCCACAGACAGCGACAGCACCGCCGCACCCTGCAGGAAGTTTTGTTTTTTAGAAGCAGCCATATTTTACTCCTCTTAAGCCTGAGCAATATCACTCGAATCAGCCCAAGCGGGCGTCTGATCGGCTCAGTCCTCATTTTATTCATTGATGGGCGTCAGCCCATCTGCTTTATAAACTTTTGCCTGACCCAATCATCCATCCCTCTTGGGTCGCAGATTTCTAAGCCGTGAGGCCGCTTCAAGGCAAGGCAGAGCTTTGCCGATGGGCTTTGCGCCCTTCAAAAAGCGATAACGACGCCTTGGAGTGGTCTCGCGGCTCAGAAACTGGTTCGAGTGATAATGTTCAGGCTTCGAACAAGTGGTCCATTGCGTAGCCGGTCAGGTCTTCCACGGCGGATTTCAGATCCAAGGTGGGAAATTGACCGTTCTGATAAAGGACCTTGCCCCGCACCATGGTCATGGCCACGTCGCCGCCCTTTGCACTGAATACCAGTCCGTTTATCACATTATGACAGGGGATCAGGTGGGGTGCGGTGAAGTCCACCAGCACAATATCCGCATCCATACCCTCTTTCAGCATACCGCAGCTTTCACTGCGCCCCTGGGCTCTGGCACCACATACCGTTGCCATCATCAGGCAGGCAGCTGCCGGCATTGCGGCGGCATCCCCTTCTGCGGTACGGGCATCATAAGCGGTGGCGCGCATCTCTTCAAACAGATCCATATTGCCGCATTCCGGTGCGCCTCCGGTGCCCAACGCCACGTTGATGCCTGCCTTTACCGCGCTCTTGACGGAAAGCGTTTGCATTCCCGCTTTGCGGTAGGCAATCGGTGTGGTGACGATGCTTGCCTTCTTTTTACCTAAAAGGGTACGTTCCTCATCGGACAGTGCCACACCGCCGGTTGCCGTAACCGGCACATCCAGCATCCGATGACAATTTAGAAGCTCCGCCACACCCAAGCCGGTGCGGTCCAAGGTATCCTCTGCCTCCTGCGCCGTTTCTGCCATGTGCAGCTGGATGCCCAGGCCTTCCTCTTTGCAGTAGTCCGCGATCCCCTCCCACAGCAGATGATTGCTGGTATAGGGGGCGTAAATGCCGCCGTCAATGCGGATGCGGCCATCATCGTAGCCATTCCACTTTTCTTTCAGTCGGCGCAGCTCCACACACTGCTCGTCGGTTTCAAAATCAAAGTCCTCGGTATCGCTGATGAAGCGATAGGCAGAAAGGGCCATATTTGCCTTGATGCCCGCGTCTGCCGCGGCCTGTGCCGTTGCCTCGGGGAAGTAATACAGATCCGACACCGAGGTAATACCAAACCGCAAACACTCCGCAATGCCGATGGTGGCGGCTGCCTTGGCGCATCGGGCATCCATACGGTCCTCTTTGTTCAGGCGGCTCTGCAACGCCTCGGCGTTGGGCACATCGTCCCACAAATTCCGCAGGGCAGTCGCCGCCAAATGGGTATGGCAGTTCACAAGCCCGGGAATGGCCACCATACCGGTGCCGTCAATGATCATCCCCGGCTTTTCATCCGGTGCCTCCTTGGAGATATGGCAGATCTTTCCCTGCTCGATGCCAATATATGCGCCGAACAGCACCTGCATTTGTTCATTCATTGTGACCACGGTCACATTGGAAATCAAGGTATCCAAAACAACAGTTCCTTTCCTTTTATCCGATTATATCTTTCAGCAGGCTACAGAGCTTCCGTTTTTGCTCTAATACGCCCTCAAATTGCTCCATATACTGCTCCGGGAATTTGGGATTATGGAAGCGCTCCAGCTTGCCGCCGGGCAGGTTTACCTTGCTCATTGCCCCGCCCCCCAAAGAGACGATGCTATGCAGCTCCTCCATCATAAAGATATTGTAAAGGCAATCCCGATTATCCCGACTCCAGCCTACATTTTCATAGCTGCCGGACATATATTTCTGCCTGTACAGATAATAGGGCTGATAGCCCGCCTCTGACAGCCGCATCCTGGAATAGTCCACCATCTCGGAGACCTCCTGACGGGTTGGCAGGCTTTGCCTGGACCAAAACAGGTCCGCACCCTTTTTCAGTGCCAATGTATGCACCGTAATGTTGGCCGGGCGCAATGCGATCAGCTCGTCCAGCGACGCCTGAAAGCCTGCAACCGTGTCTTTGGGCAGACCTGTGATCAGGTCCATATTGATGTTCTCAAAACCCATATCCACAGCCTCTTTGTAGATATCACGCACATCCTGGGCGCTGTGGGGTCTGCCGCAAGCGTGCAGCACCTCATCGTGCATGGTCTGAGGATTGATGCTGATGCGATCCACCCCTGCCGCCTTCAAAACCCGCAGTTTTTCCTCCGTCAGGGTATCGGGGCGGCCTGCCTCTACGGTAAATTCCACACAGCGGCTCAGATCCAAATGGGCTTTGACGCAGGAAAGCAGCCGTTCCAGCTGCTCTTTTTCCAAGGTGGTGGGCGTGCCGCCGCCGATGTACACCGTGCGCAAAGTCGCCCCCGCATCCTTCAGCAGCGGACCGGTATGCTCTATTTCTTTCATCAAATACTGCAGGTACTGCTCTACCATATCCTTTTTCTTGCCGGCCGTACGGCTGACAAAGCTGCAATAGCTGCAGCGGGTGGGGCAAAAGGGGATGCCTATATAAAGGGACACATCCTGTTTTTGTGTCCCGGCAACGGCCCTGACGGATGCAAGGGAGCAGGCGATCGCCAGTCCCCGCCGCTGGGCAGTTACGTAGTATTCTTCTTCCAGCAATCGGTGGGCTGAGCGCTCTGTGCCCCCCTCCAAAAGGTGCTTCGTGGTGATTTTGGTGGGACGGACACCTGCCAGCGCACCCCACACCGGTTCTTCCGGCAAATGGGGCAGTGCCGCGTCAAAATAGCTTTGCCGCAGTGCCTTATGGAAGGCAGGAACGGTCTCATTTTCCGCAGGAAGGATACGCACCCCCTCCGTGACCTTGTCGCCTACCGTGATGGTGGTGATAAAGCGAACGGCGTCCTCCGTACGCTCTACCCTACTGACCGCTGTGCCCTCCTGATCCAAAGAAAATAGGGCCTGCTGGAGCTGTTCCACCTGATATAAACTGTCGTGACCGACCAGTGTTAATTCCATCACTATACCTCAAATGATTTTGTAAGCGGTTACAAATAGGGATTGTACTTTTTTTCTGCCTCCAGGGTGGTGGCACTGCCGTGACCGGGGTACACCTTATAGTTCACATTCAGGTTTTTGAGCCGTTGCAGAGATTTCTTCAGCATCGACCAGTTGCCCAAAGGCAGATCCGTCCGCCCACAGGAACCGGCAAACAGGGTATCGCCGCAAAACAGGCAGTCCTCACAGGCGTAGCACACACAGCCGGGGGTGTGCCCGGGGGTATGCAGTACGGAAAAGGTCAGCCCGGCCAGTTCCAAAGTATCCCCCTCTGCCACACTGTTGGTATAGCACAGACTTCCTGCGGTGAGCCGTTCCGGCATTGCGCAGTCCTCGGGGCACAGATAAATATCGCAATCGGTTTGCGCAAACAGCGGACGCACACCGCCCACGTGGTCAAAATGCCCGTGGGTCAGTAAAATGGCGGTAATCGTTTTCCCCAACGCCTTTGCTTCCTCTAAAATGCGGGCAGGCTCATAACCCGGGTCGATCACCACACATTCCTGTGATCCCTCCGCCCATACCAAATAGCAGTTTGTCTCATAATCGCCCAAAACAAGTGTTTTAAACTGAATCATCGCTCTTCCCTCTTTTTTACCCTCTGCGGGGTGTATCCAGTAATTGATCGGTGTCCAAAATCAAGGTCACCGGGCCGTCATTTTCGGAAGCTACCAGCATATCTGCCCCAAACTGTCCGTGTGCCGGGGGATATCCTAAATCCCCGCAGCATTTTAAAAAGTACTCGTACAGGGCATTGCCTAAATCGGGAGGGGCCGCGTCGGTAAAGCTGGGACGGCGACCCTTGCGGCAGTTGCCGTAAAGCGTAAACTGGCTGACCACCAGCACTTGACCGCCCACATCCTCCAAAGACCTGTTCATCTTCCCGTTTTCATCCTCGAAGATCCGCAAAGACAGTGCTTTTTCTGCCAAATAACGGCATTTTTCCTCGTTGTCCTCCGGTCCTACACCCAGCAGAATCAAAAATCCTTTTCCGATTTGACCTACCACGGTGCCGCCGATGGTCACGGACGCACTTTTCACCCTTGTCAGTACTGCTCTCATATAAATTCCTCTTTATCCGTTTTAAATGCTCAGTTTTGCCCGCGGCGGGAGCCTGTAACATCCCGAATGTTCAAAAGTCTGTTCCGAACAGCTTCCAGCTCTGCCACGTTCTTTACCTCAAAGCGTACCGTGAAAACACTTCTGCCGCCGGGCAGATCCTTGCCGGAAAGCTCTCTGACCCGGATGCGGGCGGTAGTCATCGCTGTGGCCACGTCCAAAAGCAGGCCGTCACGGGTAATACAATCCAGCTCCAGGGTGGTCTCGAAGGGCTGTTCGTCCTGACTTGCCCACCGCACCCGCACCCAACGGGCAGCCTGACGGGGATCGTCTCTGTGGACCGTGTTGGGGCAGTCTGCCCGATGGATAGACACGCCGAAGCCCTTGGTGATAAAGCCCACGATGGCATCACCGGGAACAGGCGTACAGCAACGGGAAAACTTGATCATACAGGAGTCGATATCTTCTACGATCACGCCGTTTACCGCGTGGCGGTTTTGGCGTGTATCCTCTACGGTCTTCAGGGGGTTGGTATTTTTATCCACCGGCGCGCGGGTGGCACGGTTGATGTCGTCACGGATACGGCCTACCGCTTTGGCGGCAGTCAAGCCGCCGTAGCCAATGGCGGCATACATATCGTCCCAGTTGTCAAAGGCCAGTTTCTTGAGTAGCTGTGCCTCCAATTCCCCATCGCTGAGGGCAGACATAGGAAGTTGCAGACGCTTCATTTCCGCTTCAAAGCTGGCTTTTCCGTGGGCGATATTCTCCTCCCGCTTTTCCTTCTTGAACCACTGCTTGATCTTCGTCCGCGCCTGATTAGACTTGCAGATATTCAGCCAGTCACGGCTGGGGCCCTTGGCGCTTTTGGAGGTGATGATCTCAACAATATCACCGTTTTCCAGGGGTGTGTCGATGTTGCAGATGCGGTTATTGACCTTGGCACCTACCAGGGCGTTGCCTACGCCGGAGTGGATCATATACGCAAAGTCGATGGGCGTAGAGCCCGCCGGCAGAGAGACGATCTTTCCTCTGGGGGTGAACACAAATACCTCATCGTCAAACATATCAATTTTCAGAGAGACCACATAGTCCTCTGCATCTGTGTCCTGCTGGCTTTCCAGCAGACGGCGCACCCACTCAAAGTCCTTTTCATCCCCTGCGGCACCGCCCTGCTTATACTTCCAGTGGGCGGCAATGCCGTATTCCGCGGTTTCGTGCATCTCCCAGGTGCGGATCTGCACCTCAAAGGGAATGCCCTGATTGCCGATCACGGTGGTGTGCAGGCTTTGGTACATATTGGGCTTGGGGGTGGAGATATAATCCTTAAAGCGGCCGGGCACCAGGTTAAACAGGTCGTGGATGTGACCCAGCACGTTATAACAGTTTGGAATGGTATCCACGATCACACGGAAGGCATAAATATCATACAGCTCATCTATGGCCTTATCCTGGGTGGTCATCTTCCGATAGATGGAGTAGACGTGCTTGATGCGTCCGTAGGTGGTATTGTGGATGCCCATGCTGGACAGCCGATCGGTCACCTTCTCCTGAATGGTGTGCATAAATGCCTCATCCTGCTCCTTATGGGCAGAAAGATAGTTCATGATCCGTTCGTATGCACCGGGATCCAGGTACTGCAGTGCGATATCCTCCAGCTCCCACTTGATCTTTTGCATACCAAGACGGTGGGCAAGAGGGGCATAAATATCCATGGTCTCCCGACATTTGGAGATCTGCTTGGCAGGGGTCTGATACTGCATGGTGCGCATATTGTGCAGACGGTCGGCAATTTTGATCAGCACCACCCGAATGTCCTTGGACATCGCCATAAACATCTTCCGCAGATTTTCCATCTGCTGCTCCTCAGAGCTGGAAAAATTGGCCCTTGTCAGCTTGGTAACACCCTCCACCAGCTCTGCGGTGGTTTTGCCAAACAGCTTTGAGATCTCGTCAAAAGAGGCATCGGTATCCTCAATACAGTCGTGCAGCAGTGCGCCCAAGATCGCCTCCATATCCAGCCCCATCTCTGCCACGATCTCCGCAACAGCCAGCGGGTGGATGATATAGGGAGAGCCATCCTTTCGCTTTTGGTCCTTATGCTTTTGGCGGGCATACTCCACCGCACGGTCAATGCGCTCCATATCTGCCCCCGGCAGACAGCGATTTACCGTTTGGTACATCGCCCCGTAATGTTCCGCAAAGCTTTCCATAAATTCCTTTCTCCTTTGCCTGCAGCAGTTATTTTACACCCAGTAACCGCTGCATGGTCGCACTTTCATTTAAATCCCGCTTTCCCTCATTGGGAAGCAGATGTATGGTAAAATTCTGTGTATGACGGGTAATGTGGATCAGCCCTACATCCGTAAATATATCCAGGCAGATCAGCATTTGTGCCAGGCTCAGATCCTTATTGCCCCAGCGGACGATCTTTCGGCAAAGACACAAGGGATTTTCCTCCCTGGCCTTGCTCTGAGCAGAAATATACCGCCATACCAGTGTCAGCGTCTCCCTTGTGGGAAGCAGACGCTCTGCCACCGCCTTGTTCAGCCGATTCTCCCGCAAAGCACGGTAAGCATCCGTTTCAAAAGAACAGCTTGCCCGACAGTGGGGACGAATATCCACAATGTTCATCTGCACGGTACGCTGACCCCGAAAGCTGTTGATCTGGGGATAAAACGCCACGTCCACCCGATCGCCATAGTCAATATCCGCACTTTCCGCGCTGGCAGAAAAGAAAATGCCGTTAAACAGATACAGACCTGCCGACAGCTGCAGACGCATGTGCTTGCCGCCGCCAACCTGGGTGATCCGTTCCACCGTCATATTTTCCATCGTCAGCAGCGGACGGGGACAGCCGTTGCCGCAGGGCTCCAATGCCTCCAGCGCATCAATGCCCGCCACGGTCATCAGCTCCGGCTGAATGCGGCAGTCGCAATCCAGCTGGGTACGGGGCAGATCGGTGTCGTAAAACTGCCGTGCCATACGGCAGATCGCCTCTCGGAAGGCGGGGATCTGATCCCGATGAATAGTAAAGCCTGCCGCCAGCTCATGGCCGCCATAGCTCTCCAAAAGACTTTGCAATTGGGTCAGCGAGGCAAACAGGTTGAAGCCGCCGTAGCTGCGGGAGCTGGCCTTGCCCCGTTCTCCATCCAGGCAGATCAGGAACGCCGGGCAACAGTATTCCTCCGCAATGCGGCTGGCAACGATTCCCACAACGCCCTGATGCCAGCCTTCATCTGCCAGCACAATGGCGGCAGGCAAATGGTCGGCAGGCAGCATTGATACCGCCTGGGCATAGATCTCTGCCTCCACCCCCTGACGGGTCTTGTTCAGCTCGCAAAGAGCAAAGGCCAGCTTTTTGGCTTTTTCGCTGTCCTCGGTCAAAAACAGCTCCACCGCCAGGTCGATCTGCCCCATCCGTCCCGCGGCATTGATCCGCGGCGCCAGGGTGTAGCCCACCGAGGTAGCGGTCAGGGTTTGGGGATCACAGTTGCACTGGGCCATCAGCGCTGCCAGGCCGGGGCGTCTTGTATTTCTCAGGGCCTGCAGACCTCGGGCGACAATGATCCGATTTTCCCCCTGCAGGGGCATCACATCCGCCACTGTGCCCAAACAGACCATATCCGCATAATCGTTTAATAGCTGCTCCTGACTGCCGTAAATGGCCGCCGCCAGCTTGAACGCCACACCCACACCGCACAAATTTTTGTGGGGATAGCTGCTGTCGGGACGGTGGGGGTCTACCACCGCCACCGCGTTGGGCAGATATTCCTTACATTCGTGGTGATCGGTAATGATCAGGTCCATGCCCAGTTTTTTACACAGACGGGCTTCCTCGATGGCGGTAATTCCGCAGTCTACCGTCACGATCAGCTTCACGCCTTCCCCCTGAAGCTGTCTTAGAGCAAGCTCATTGAGGCCGTAGCCCTCCTCCAGTCTGCCGGGGATATAGGGCACACAGCTGCCCCCCTGCCGCCGCAAAAAATCGGTGAGCAGGCAGGTCGCTGTAATGCCGTCCACATCGTAGTCTCCGAAGACGGCGATTTTCTCGTGATTTTTCAGTGCCTGGCGAATCCGCTGCACCGCAGGCTTCATATCCTTCATCAGATAGGGGTCCAAAATGTCCCCGTCACAGCGCAAATACGCCTGTGCCTGTCGGGGCTTTCCCACCCCGCGGGCAGACAGCACCATACTCACCAAGGGCGCATAGCCTGCACCTACCAATCCGTTTACTTCCTCCTGCCTCGGCTCCGCCACATTCCAAATTCCGTATTTCAAAGCATAACACATCCAATTATATCATTTTCCCTTTATTATATCAAAAAAGGACGTGTAACACAATACCTTTATTCGTTTTTTAAGGCTTCTGTTTTTCCGTGACAGAGTGCCCTTGCCATTTTGCTCTTTTGGGGCTATAATAGAGAAAAGGATGTGAAAATATGGTCAATACCACGCTGTGCTATATCACCCGGGGAGACGAGGTCTTGATGCTCCATCGGGTCAAGAAGCAAAAGGATATCAATAAGGACAAATGGATCGGAGTGGGCGGTAAATTTGAGGGGATGGAAAGCCCTGATGAATGTCTGCTCCGGGAGGTATATGAGGAGACCGGTCTGACACTGACCAGCTGGGCCTGCCGTGGGGTGGTGACCTTTGTTACCGACACGGAGGACGGCCCCTTTGGGGAGTATATGTACCTGTTTACCGCCGATGGCTTTGAAGGCACGCTGAAAAGCTGCGACGAAGGGGACCTGCAGTGGGTCAGTCGGGCATTTTTGGACAGCCTGCCCAAATGGGAGGGTGACCGCATTTTCTTAAAGCTTTTGTGGGAGGATGCCCCCTTCTTTCTGCTCACCCTCCACTACGAAAAAGACCGTCTGATCAAGGCCGTTTTAAACGGCGAGGCTATTTTGAATCCCTGATGCGCAAATTGTACATATACAACGAACAAATTTCTTTCTCCGGGAGAAATTTGTTCGTTTTTTTTTCGCGTTTCCTATTTTCAAATTATTTTAAATATGGTATAATGCCCGGGAATATATGTTTTACACACGCGCGTATCGGAAGGAGAAAAAAGATGATATTCGGCAAGCATATCAACCGCTATTACCGCCGATTCTTCCATCTGTTGGTTTTCGGTCTGTTGTCCCTGATCATGGTGGACTATTTGCAGCTGGAGATCCCTGCGATGTACCAGCTGGTCATCAACGGCATCAACAACGGAGAAGTGCTGGTAGACGGTCAGATGGTTCCCTTTGATCTGCATTTTTTGGTACGGCATATCTGTACCCCTATGCTGGTCATTATTTTGCTGATTGTGTTGGGACGGTTTTTGTGGCGTATTTGCTTCTTTACCGCCGGCATTAGTGCGGAAAGCGACCTGCGCAATCGGATGTTCGACCACTGCAAGGACCTGTCTCAATCCTATTACCACGAAAACAATGTGGGTAATCTGATGAGCCTGTACACCAACGACCTGGATACCTTTCAGGAGTGCTATTCCTGGGGTATTATGGAGTTTTTTGATGCCACATTTTTAGGGGCTCTGGCCATCATCAAAATGTGGAAAATGGACCCTCTGCTCACCGGTCTCGCCCTGATCCCCATGGGCTTTTTGATGGCAAGCTCCATCGTGGTAGGGAACTATATGTCCAAAAAGTGGGAAAAGCGGCAAGAGGCCTTTTCCAATCTCTCCGACTTCGCCCAGGAGAGCTTCTCCGGCATCGCCGTCATCAAGGCCTTCGTAAAAGAGGGCAAGGAGCTTTGGGCATTTAAAAAGCTCAACAGAGAGAACGAGGAAGCCAACATCTCCTTTACCAAAAGCTCGGTGCTGTTTCGTATTTTGGTAATGTCCTTTGTAGAAAGCGTTATTTGCATCATTTTAGGCTACGGCGGCTACCTGGTGTACAAGGGTACCTTTAATGCCGGTCAGCTGATGGAGTTTATCGGCTACTTTAACGCCATTATATGGCCCATTATGGCGGTAGCGGACCTGATCGATATGACCAGCCGCGGCCGTGCCTCCGTCAAACGCATCTCCGAGCTTTTGGATGCCAAAAAGGACGTGGTAGACCGTCCCGACGTGACGCCCCTGAAAAACATCCGGGGCAGTGTGGAATTTCGGAATTTGGACTTCTGCTATCCGGACGGAGAATTTAACGCCCTGCATAATGTTTCCTTCACCATCAACGCCGGTGAGAACATCGGCCTTGTAGGCCGCACCGGCTCCGGCAAGACCACCCTGGTCGACCTGATCCTGCGCACCTATAATGTGCCCGACGGCACCGTCTTTATTGACGGCCACGACGTCAACACCGTGCCCATTCAGGACGTGCGCGCCGGCTGTGCCTACGTTCCCCAGGACAATTTCCTGTTCTCCGACACCATCTATAACAACATCGGCTTCGCCTCCGACAACCGCTCCTGTGACGCGGTGGTGCAGGCGGCAGTTTTGGCAGATGTGGACGGCAACATCCGGGAATTTTCCAAGGGCTATAAAACGGTGCTGGGCGAACGGGGCGTTACCGTCTCCGGCGGTCAGAAGCAGCGCATTTCTATTGCCCGCGCACTGATGAAGGACGCACCCATTCTGATTTTGGACGACTCGGTCTCCGCGGTGGATACCAAAACCGAGCGCACCATTTTGCAAAACCTGCGGCAGACCCGTCAGGGCAAAACCACCATCCTGATCGCCCACCGTATTTCCACCATTGAACAGATGGATAAGATCCTGTTCATTGACGAGGGCTCTGTCTCCGGCTTCGATACCCACGAACGGCTGTACGAGACCAACCGCGCCTATCAAAAAATGGTGGATCTGCAGCGGTTAGAGGAGGAAGGAGGTGCCCACAATGTCTGATTACTTTCCTGTTTTAATGGTCGCCGCCATCATCCTTCTTTTTACCGCGGCGTTTGTCATTGCATACGCAAGGCTGAAAAAAGCCACCGCCAAGGACGAAAAGGACCGCACCATGTCCGACCGGGAGATCATTGGGCGTCTACTGAACTTTGCAAAGCCCTATAAAAAGCAGTTTGCGCTGGTGCTCATCATAATGCTGATCTCCATTGGCTACGACCTGCTCTCCCCCATCCTGGTGGGCAACATTCAGAATTTGGTCAAGGGTTCATTTACCCTGAATGTACTGTTTGCCCGTGTTGCTGTCTATGCCGGCATTTTGGTGGTCTCTCTGGTGAGTATGTATCTGCAGACCATGATTTTGCAGAAGGTGGGGCAGAAGATCCTCTCCGACCTGCGTCTGAGCGTCTTTACCCACATTGAAAGCCTGTCCCACGAACAGCTCAACAACATCCCCGTAGGCAAGCTGGTCACCCGTGTTACCAACGATACCAACGGCATTTCTATGATGTTCACCAACGTACTGGTTACGATGGTCAAAAACGTGATGGTCATTTTCGGCGTATTCGGTGCCATGCTCACCGTGAACTTGGCGCTGGCGCTGGTGGTAAGCTGCTTTGTGCCCTTTGTGGTGCTGTTTACGGTGATATTCCGTAAATTCTCCCGCAAAGCCCACCAAAATGTTACCGATGCCCGCACCGAGCTGAACACCTTCCTGTCTGAAAATCTCTCCGGCATTAAGATCACCCAGATCTTTAATCGGGAAGCAGAAAAAATGCAGGCCTTTATGGAACGTAGCCGGGCGCTGCAAAAGGCGAAACGGCAGAGAATGTTCGTTTTCGGCATTTTCCGTCCCATGGTGTATATGCTGCATATCAGCTGTGTGCTGTGCATTTTGTATTTTGGCAGCCGCAGTTATTTGGAGGGCTGGTCCTTCCTGGGTCAGACCATCACCAGCGGCACCGTCGTGACCTTCTATCTGTACGCCTCCCGCTTCTTTGACCCCATTCAGACCCTCTCCGAGCACTTCGACACCCTGCAGTCCGCCTTCGCCTCCGCCGAAAAGATCTTCGCCGTGATGGATATGGTGCCTCAGGTCGTAGACAGTCCCGACGCCATCGAGCTGGAGCATATTGAGGGTAGAATCGAATTTAAGGACGTTTGGTTTGCCTACAAGCCGGACGAATGGGTCTTAAAGGGCGTCAGCTTTACCGTCGAACCCCGTCAGACCGTGGCTTTCGTGGGCTCCACCGGCTCCGGTAAGACCACCATTTTGTCCCTGATCTGCCGCAACTACGATATTCAGAAGGGTCAGATCCTCATTGACGGCATCGACATCAAGAAAATCAAGATTTCCTCTCTGCGCCGCCATTTCGGGCAGATGCTTCAGGACGTATTTTTGTTCACAGGCACCATTCGCAGCAACATTCTTTTGCGCAAGGAGGATGTGAGCGACGAGGAGGTTTGGCAGGCTTGTGAGTATGTAAACGCGGACCGCTTTATTAAGAAGCTGGATAAGGGCCTGGACGATGTAGTCCGTGAACGGGGCAACAACTTCTCCTCCGGTCAGCGGCAGCTATTAAGCTTCGCCCGCACCATCGTCCATAAGCCGTCTGTGATGATCTTGGACGAGGCCACCGCCAATATCGACACCGAAACAGAGGTGCTGATCCAGGACTCCCTGGAAAAAATGAAGAATATCGGAACCATGCTGATCGTGGCGCACCGTCTGTCCACCATCCAGCACGCAGACAACATCATCCTGCTGTCCCACGGGCAGATTATGGAGCAGGGCAACCATCAGGCACTCTTGCATCAGAAGGGTCGCTACTACAATCTGTATACCCTGCAGTTTAACAAACAACAATTGGAGCAGTCCTGATACACGATCCTGACTGTATTTTCACCGCTGCTTTTGTATAATCACTATGAGGAGGAAATTTTTATGAGCTATATGAACGAAGTACTGGAAAAGGTTATTGCACAAAATCCCAACCAACCGGAATTTCATCAGGCTGTGGCAGAGGTGCTGGAATCCCTTGCCCCGGTTATCGAGAGAAACGAGGAAATGTACCGTCGGGAAGCACTGCTGGAACGGCTGACGATGCCGGAGCGCATCATCCAGTTCCGTGTACCCTGGGTGGACGATCGGGGTCAGGTGCAGGTGAACAACGGCTATCGTGTACAATTTAACGGTGCCATCGGCCCCTACAAGGGCGGCATTCGTCTCCACCCCTCCGTCAACGTCAGCGTGATGAAGTTTTTGAGCTTTGAGCAGACCTTTAAAAACTCCCTCACCGGCCTGCCCATCGGCGGCGGCAAGGGTGGCTCCGACTTTGACCCCAAGGGCAAGTCCGACCGTGAAATTATGGCCTTCTGCCAGAGCTTTATGAACGAGCTGTATAAGTACATCGGCGCAGATACCGACGTGCCCGCCGGCGACATTGGCGTGGGCGCCCGGGAAGTGGGCTATATGTTTGGTCAGTACCGCCGTTTGAAGGGCGTTTACGAAGGCGTGTTTACCGGCAAGGGGCTCAGCTTCGGCGGCTCTCTGGCCCGTCCTCAGGCCACCGGCTACGGCTTACTGTATATGACCCGCAAGATGCTGCGTGCCAACGGTCAATCCTTAGAGGGCAAGACCGTGGCAGTGTCCGGTGCCGGCAACGTGGCTACCTACGCCATCGAAAAGGCCTGGCAGCTGGGTGCAAAGCCTGTGACCTGCTCCGATTCCACCGGCTGGATCTACGATCCCGAGGGTATTGATGTGGATCTGCTGATCGAAGTAAAGCAGGTAAAGCGGGCCCGCCTGACCGCCTACGCCGCCGCCCGTCCCTCTGCCCAGTACCACGAAGGCAAGGGCGTTTGGAGCGTCAAGTGCGACATTGCCCTGCCCTGCGCCACGCAAAACGAGCTGCACTTGGACGATGCCAAGCTGCTGGTTGAAAACGGCTGTATGGCCGTGTGTGAGGGTGCCAATATGCCCACTACCCTGGAGGCGACCAAGTACTTGCAGAGTAACGGCGTCTACTTTGTACCCGGCAAGGCTGCCAACGCAGGCGGCGTCGCCGTTTCCGCACTGGAAATGAGTCAAAACTCCCAGCGCCTGTCCTGGACCTTTGAGGAAGTGGACGGCAAGCTGCAGCGCATTATGGAAAACATTTTCGAGAATTTGGATCAGGCCGCCAAGGCCTACGGTATGGACGGCAACTATGTGGCAGGCGCCAATATCGCCGGCTTCCAAAAGGTAGCCGATGCCATGCTGGCCCAGGGCGTCATCTAAACCTGCATACCAATTCCAATCCGTAGGGAACCAACGCCTCCCCTGCAGGGGAGGTGGCTCGCCGTAAGGCGAGACGGAGGGGTTAACGGAGTCTTCGTTTATCATATCCTTGTAGCTCTGTAAACCCCTCAGTCATATTGTCTAAAATCGGCAATATGCCAGATCCCCTACAGGGGAGCCGTAAATAACCCTCCCAGTATGGTAATGACAAAGTAAACTTTTAACTGAAACAAGGTGCTACGAGCTTTTACGGTAGGTCTATGGTATACGGGCAAACGGATCGCCGCTGATCGCTTCGCGCCTGCGGCAATGACGAAACATTTTCAATTACGCAGATGAAGAAGGAACTAAAAGGTATGAAAATAAAAAGATTACTGTCGTGGCTGCTGGTCTTTGTGCTGTGCTTTGCTCTGTGTGCTTGCAAGGATGCTTCCCAGGACCAAAGCAGCACTTCCCAGGAAACAAAGCCTCTGCTGTATCGGGTTACCGATGAAGACGGCCATGTGCTTTGGCTGTTCGGCTCTATTCATGTAGGACGGGAGGATTATTACCCGCTTCCGGAGTATGTGATGAATGCCTTTGACGGTGCGGACAGTCTGGCGGTGGAAGTGGATATCATCGCTTTTGAAGGGGATATGGGCCTTCAGATGGAGACCCTGATGCCCCTCATGTACATGGACGGCAGCTCCATTAAAGACCACATCTCCCAGGAGCTTTACGACCAGGCCGTGGAAGCCTTTGAGGGCTTTGATACCTATATGTCGGCACTGGATCTGTACTGCCCCGCATTTTGGAGCAGTATGCTGGAATCCCTGCTGATCGAACAGCTGGGCGCAGACATCTATCTGGGCATTGATCGGCATTTGCTGGAAAAAGCCAAGGAAAATCAAAAGCCCATCCTGGAGATCGAATCCGCCGCGTCCCAATATCAAATGCTGGCCGGCTTCTCTGATGAATTGCAGACGTTTATGCTGGAAAACTCCGTGCAAATGTGCCAAAATCAGGCTGCGGCCTGGATGGATCTGAATCTGATGATGGACTTGTGGGCATCCGGCAATGAGCAGAACTTTGCTACATACCTGGCCGGCTCTGACGAAAATATGACCGACGAAGAAAAGGCATTATACGAAGAATATAATCAAGCCTTGCTCACAGACCGAAATCTGCAGATGGCAGAGTTTGCACGGGACGCACTACTCTCCGGCGACGAGGTGTTTATCTGCGTAGGTGCTGCTCACGTGATCGGCGAAGGCTCTGTGTCCCAGCTGATGGCCCAGTGGGGCTACACCGTGGAACAAGTCGTGGCGGAATAATCATTGCAAATAAAAAATGCTGACGAAAGTCAGCATTTTTTTATTCGCATCGATATAAATCCCTGACGGGATTTTCGATATTTCCCTTTGGGAATCGATATATGCTTCGCACTCGATATGCCCTGCGGGGCAAGAGGGATTTATATCGAACTCGTTGCCGCAAGGCAACATATCGCAATTCTGCAACGCAGAATTATATCGATTTTGCAAAGCAAAAATATCGAGCCGCAAAGCGGCATATCGACAAAACAAACACAGGGGGTCTTTTTAGGGGTGATGCAGGTGTCGTTCTCTGTGTAAATAGAAGCAGATATAATTCGCCTATCATCGATTCATTTTCGGATTTTCTGTGCGGCCAAGCAAATAATCCACAGAAACATTAAAATAATTCGCGATTTTAATCAATTCATCAATCCCCGGCTCCCGTTCGCCGGTTTCGTAGCGGCTAATGGTATTTTGCGTCGTATGCAAATCGGTTGCCAATCGTAATTGAGAAAGACCTTTTCTTTTCCGTAATTCCTTTAATCGCACACAACCACATCCTCTCTTGACTTAATTATCCCATAGTGGTATAATTAAGATATCCCAATTTGGGATATCCATAAAAAGGAGTATTGATATGAAAAAGAAATTACCCTACATCATTGGAATTGCATTTGTAGCGATCAGCGTATGTGTTTTGCTTCTGTTGCTGAATAAATCCACTTGCTTGATAAATGATTGTGACAACCCCCCTATGTCCGGAAGCGAATACTGCAAGCACCACACTTGCAGCTTGGATGGCTGTAACGAACAGAAATCCCTTGAAGATGCATACTGTGGTAATCACGGCTGTTTGGAGGATCACTGTACAGCACTGGTCATAGAGGATGAAAGAACCTCCTATTACTGCGAGGAACATCGTTGCAAAATCGGCAACTGCCCCGAACGCATATATGTTGGTGATCACTGTCTTATGCACAATTGCAGTGATGTATACTGTAATGAAGCAACGGACGAATATTACAGCTATTGCCCCAAGCACCAAAGCAATTAAAAGAAAAGAAACTCTTATAATATGAAACAGCGGGCGCACAAAAAGGCCGCAGTCGATCGACTGCGGCCTTTGCCTGTTGAATTATAATAATTACAGCAGCTCAGCGAAGTGCTTGATGGTGCGGACCATCTGAGAAACGTAAGAGTTCTCGTTGTCGTACCAGGAAACAACCTGTACCTGGGTCTTGCCGTCGGGCAGAGCGCAAACCATGGTCTGAGTGGCATCGAACAGAGAGCCGTAGCGCATACCGATGATGTCGGAGGATACGATCTCGTCAGTGTTGTAGCCGAAGGACTCGGTAGCAGCAGCCTTCATAGCCTCGTTGATCTCGGCAACAGTCACGCTCTTGGAGCAAACAGCGTTCAAGATGGTGGTGGAGCCGGTGGGAGTGGGGATACGCTGAGCAGCGCCGATCAGCTTGCCGTTCAGCTCGGGGATAACCAGGCCGATGGCCTTGGCAGCGCCGGTGGAGTTGGGAACGATGTTCACAGCACCTGCACGGCTGCGGCGCAGGTCACCCTTTCTCTGGGGACCGTCCAGGATCATCTGGTCGCCGGTGTAAGCGTGGATGGTGCACATAATGCCGGACTCGATGGAAGCCAGGTCGTTCAGAGCCTTTGCCATGGGAGCCAAGCAGTTGGTGGTGCAGGAAGCAGCGGAAATGATGTTGTCTTCCTTGGTCAGAGTGTTGTGGTTGACGTTGTAAACGATGGTGGGCAGATCGTTACCTGCGGGAGCAGAGATCACGACCTTCTTGGCGCCGGCGTCGATGTGTGCCTGAGCCTTGGCCTTGGAAGTGTAGAAGCCGGTGCACTCCAGCACAACGTCTACATTCAGCTCGCCCCAGGGCAGCTCGGCAGCATTTGCCTTTGCGTAGATGGTGATCTTCTTGCCATCGACAACAATGTGGTCGTCACCGGCCTCAACAACGTGACCCTGAGCAGCGTAATTGCCCTGAGTGGAGTCGTACTTCAGCAGGTGAGCCAGCATAGCGGGAGAGGTCAGATCGTTGATTGCGACAACTTCATAACCCTCAGCACCGAACATCTGACGGAAAGCCAGACGGCCGATACGGCCAAAGCCGTTAATAGCAACTTTTACAGACATTTTTTGTTCCTCCAATTTTATTGCTGTATCATTACAGCATTTTTTACATGTGTGACGGGGAAAAGACCCATACAGCGTTATTATACAACAAACAGGCTTTGTTGTAAAGTAGGGAAAATGTAAAATTCTATCATTTTATCTGCTGTTTTCTATGATTTTTGCCTAAAATTGATACTTCCTGCAAACCGTGCACAGACTGGGCCGCATCTTCAAAAAAGCGGACGATTTGCCCGCGGGTGGCATGGACCGTGCCCTGAACAGCCTCTTTTTTTCCGCCGCCCCGCCCGTTTAAGCTTTGGATCGCCTGCTTGCCAAAAACCGAAACATCCGTATGCTCTGAATAGATGCAAATGCTGTAGACGGCATCATCACTGCCGCTGCACACCACACTAACCGCCGCATATTGGCCGATCGCCTGCGCCAGATCCCGCACGCCGCCACTATTTAAGCCTTCTTCAAAGTGCAGTGCAAGGCTCTGCCCTGCATAGCCTGCGGCAACGTACTCAAACACCTTTTTCTGCAGGGCACCTGCCCGATATTTTTCCTCACTGCAATGTGTCTGCAGGCTTTGCACTGCCGCCGCGGTTTCCGGCATTTTGGCAGAGAGCAGACGGGAGATCTCCCGATTTTGTCCAAATATATGGGCCATATAACGGTAGGCCCGCTGACCGCATACCAGTTCCAGCCGCACACCGCCTCTTAAAGCGACGCAGGAGAGAATTTTGATAAGTCCCACCTGACCGGTAAATGCCACGTGAATGCCACAGCAGGCGCAAATGTCGCCCCCCGGAATCTCCACGATCCGTACCGGCCAGGGCAGTGCCCGCTTGGTGCGGTAGGGTATATGGGGCAGCTCCTCCCGCGCCGGATAGTAGCAATGCACCGGCAAATTCTGCCATATCAAGGCGTTGGCTTCCTCTTCCAGTGCCCACAGATCCTCCGAAGGGATGGGGCCGTCAAAATCCACCTCCATCACATCCTTGCCCACGTGGAAGCCGGAATTTTGGTAGCCGTATTTTTTAAAGATCAGGCCGGAGAGGATATGCTCCCCGGTGTGCTGCTGCATCAGATCAAAGCGCCGCTGCCATTGCACACAGCCATCCACAAGCGCCCCCGGTTCCAGCGCACAGTCGCACAGATGCACCACCTGCTCTTCCTTTTCCTGCACGTCCAGCACCTGCGCTGTGCCCAGGGTGCCCAGATCACAGGCCTGTCCACCGCCCTCCGGATAAAAGGCAGTGCGGTCCAAAATTACCTCATAGCCCGTTCCTGTGGGGGTGCAGCTTAAAACCGTGGCGGTAAATGCGGTTTGCTGTCCGTCCTCGTAATACAGCCTTCTTGTTGCCATGGTATCCTCCTTCACAGAATATTCCTTCCGCAAAAAATCGGCACTACAAGCAACGCATCAAAATCCGTTGGAAGGAAAATAGTTTTGTATAATTGTAGCACACAATGGGAAACGGTGCAACTTTCCATACCCAATCTGTCGAGCAATTCTGTAAATTTTACCCCTCGTTTCGTGGCATTTTGAAGTCTTCTGCTTATAAAATGGAGAAAAAACCAAGGAGGAAGCACTATGCAATGCACCAAGATCAAAACCTATATGGAGACCGGACGGGTGGTTTTTCTCCCCGCCCGATCCATTCGACCCAACCCCACCCAGCCGCGAAAGATCTTTCGGGAGGAAAGCCTTTTAGAGCTGCGGGATAGCATTTTACGCCACGGCATCCTGCAGCCGCTGTCTGTGCGCCGCATCAGCGGCGGCTATGAGCTGATCGCCGGGGAACGGCGTCTGCGTGCCGGCATTATGGCCGGGCTGACGGAGATCCCCTGTATTGTGATGAATATGACCGATCAGGAATCCGGAATGGTGGCGCTGGTAGAAAATCTGCAGCGACAGGATTTGGATTTTATTGAGGAGGCCAGAGGGATCAGCCTACTGATGGAGCAGTGGAGTATGAGTCAGGAGCAAACCGCCCGTGTGCTGGGCAAAAGTCAAAGCGCTATTGCCAACAAGCTCCGTCTTCTGCGCCACAGCAGTCCGGTGCTGGACGCCCTGCGGCAGGCAGAACTGACCGAACGGCACGCCCGGGCACTGCTGAAGATCCCCTCAGAATCGGAAAAGCTCAAGGCCATCGACTATATTGCCCGTGCCGGCCTGAGTGTGGCCAAAACCGAGCAATACATCGAAGATCTGCTCAGCGAAAAACAGGAGCAGCCGCCCAAGGCGGATTTGGACCGCTTTATAAAATCCGTGACCCAAACATTGAGCCGCATCCAAAAAAGCGGCATCGCCGCCATCTCCGAACGGCGGGAAACAGACAGTCAGATCGTCCTGACCATCACCATCCCCAAATAACAAAGTGCAGGCGTGTTGTTTGCAACACGCCTGCGCTTTGTTCAGAGTGTCAAAGAACCCCCAAACCGTCAAAATATAAGTCTAAATATGTAGGGGACGGGTTTCCCGTCCCGCATCGGGATCGGTTTTCTGTCCCGCAAACAGTTTGCTGAAATGGCTTGCTGCGCAAGATATTTTGACTTACGGCACAACGCGCCCCGCTCGAGTATCTGTATACACATCGGGGGCGCGTTGCTTGTCTTTGGCGCTTCTTTGACCTCTGCAGTCTGTCAAAAAACAAGTTTTTTGA
>JAGASJ010000015.1 GCA_017621795.1 Oscillospiraceae bacterium
CTCAGATCTGGTACGGCGAAGACGATTGGAGCGACGGTGAAATCTGCGTCAGCGCCGATAGCTTCGTAGATGGCGCTTGCACCTTTGAGGTTGACCTGACTGCCTTCAATGCCGGTGAAAACTTCACTATGATGGTAAGCGGGGCGGCATTTAACGACCTGTTTGTAAAAATCGAGCCTATGGGCAAGGCTGAGCAGTATGCAGTCAAGCTGATGGACAGCAATGTTTGCAGTCTCAATGGCAGCAGCTACGCCACCGCAGGACAGGCTTATTCCTTTAGCCTGGTTACCGATAGTGATGTGACTTTGGAAAATGTCACTGTAAACGGTGTTGCCTATACTGCAGTTGACGGCGTCTATACCGTGCCTGCCGAAGCAGTCACCGCCAACCTAATCATTCGTGTAGAGTCCGTTGCGATTTCCAATGCGATTATTGCGGCCGACGAAAGCTATCTGGAAACTGCCGAATTGCTGGAAAGCGAGCTGGAAGCTGTTTCCGGCAGCTATGGTGTGTATACACTGTCTGACAATGTCAGCTACCGTAGCAGTATTCTGTTGGGCACCGATACAGTTGACGCCAACGTTGCCGCTGAAACCTACTCGGTTTCCGGCGACGGCACCAACATCTATATCGATGGCAACTGTAAGCGTGCGGTTGCCTACGGTGCAGCCGATTATCTTCGCAGCTTGGGCTATGAATTTTACACAGCAGATGTGACCACCCGTCCTGCAAGCATCAGCCTGAACTTTGGCATGGCTGAACTGACCGATACTGCTGACTTCGGTGTGCGCAGCTATCTGTCCTACCAGACAAGCTATAATGAAAACAGCCTGTCTAACCAAGCCTTTACCGTTCTGTCCAAGAACAATAACGCCCTGGTTGCAGATTACAGCAATTTCGGTGGTGGCGTTGAGATCGAGGATTTTAACGGCGGCGTTCACAACTTTAATACATTCTTTGTTGACCAGACAGAAGGCAAGTACGGCTATACCGTTTCTACCGGCGTAGGCAGTGAAACCGGTTTCGCTCCCTGCCTGACCAACGGCATTACCTACAATGTGGGCGGTGCAGATACCACCCTGACCTATGCGGTTGCCCGTATGAAGGAAGCAATGCTGGCAAATCCCGATGCCTATTATTTCAGCTTCTGTCAGAACGACGGCTCCACCTGGTACTGTGGCTGCGAGCACTGTACCGCTGATGCGGCAAGTCACAACCGTAGCGGTACTTTGGTGAATTTCATCAATGCCATGATCGCCCAGCTGGAGGCAGATCCCGACTTAAGCGGCAGAGATTTCAAGATCCTTACCTTTGCCTATTCCTTCAGTGCAGAGGCTCCTGTCAACGTATCCGCATTCAGCGATAAGCTGCAGGTTTGGTATGCCCAGTGGCACAATGCCAATTATTCCATCAACAGTGACAGTCAGGATCTGTATGACTACACGGAAAATCTGCGTACATGGGCGGATCTGACCGCTGACGGCAATTTGTCTCTGTGGCTGTACGATGCTCATTTCAGCAACTACTTGGCATATTTCCCCTCTGTTAACACCATTGCAGCCAATATTGCGGAAGCCAAGGCATTGGGTGTTTCCGACATTTTGGTGCTGGGTGCCTACAATGCAGAGAGCATCTGGCATGACGAAATGAAGGCATACATCTGGTCCAAGCTGCTGTGGGATTCTTCCCTGGATGTGGAAACGCTGCAGCAAAACTTCCTGAAGGCATACTTTGGCGAAGCCGCATATAGCTCTGTAAAGACATTTGTGGATCTGTATGACGACGGTGTTGGCGGTTCTGCAACTGTAAGAGCCGGCTATCCCATCTGCAGCGGCTACGGTTACTTCTGCCACCAGAATGTTTATAAGCAATCTACAGTCCACTCCGCGGCACTGGATGCAGCTAAGGCTGCGGTTGCTGCTGCTCCTGCCGACAGCGTTTATGCTCAGCGCGCCAACGCACTGCTGGCTACGGTTTACGGATCTGTGATCGGCAACTGGAGCGGCTATGAGAAGTGGCATGATCAATGGCTTGGCTCTGACAATTTCGATGATTTCGAAGCCTATTTCGGCGCAAGTGTTGCCGATTGTCAGGCAATGCTCACAACTGCGCTGGAAAACGCAGGCATTACCAAGGCAAGTGAGAGCGATATGTCCGTCAGTGAATGGATTGCCTATATGACAAACCTCTATAATACTGCCGGCTAATCTCTACTTTACTATTATCAACAAAGTTGATATAATAAAGAAAACCTATTTGTGGCGGTCCCGGATTTTCCGGGACCGCTATAAAACAAGGAGTAACCTATGAAATCTTGGCTAAAATATTTTTTCGGCGGCTTTTGGTCCAATCGCCGCTCCCGGGAGTGCCAATGGCGAAGCCTGGGAAATACGGCATTGGGAGCATTGCTCAGCTTTCTATTCTTGGTTTGCGGGCTGACCTGGGGCTATCAAACATCCTTTAGACCCACATATCGGGCTGCGGATGAATTTCGTCAATTTCTCTACAGCACCATGGATACCATCGACTTTTCTGTGCACGATGGTGTTGCCGCAGGCGAAAGCCGGATCAATACCTACACTACAGGGCAGCAGGGCTATCAGCTGATCGTGGATCTGCGGGATACAAGAAGCATCTATGATGCGTTTACATTAACCTGCAGCGGCGAGAATGTACAGACTGTTTCTTACGAAAGCTATTTGGCTCAGCCGGCCCACGTGCAGAAGGAGTACACCAAATTCACAGTGGCCTACAGCGGAAAGGAATTGGATCTTGCCGAAAAATGCCCGGAATATCTAACATATCTGCAGGAACGTTCTGACCCGCAGTCACTACTGTATAACGAAGAGACCGCCAATGCACTGAAAGCGCTGGAAGCGGAAAAGCCCGAGGACTATTACGAGCAGGTATACCTGCTGTATGTGATCAGCTATTACCCCAAGCTGGAAACGGCAGAATATAATACAAAAGCACCCACCCTGCACGGTTATTATTTGGATCTGCTGTCCCGGGATACGGAAGGGAAGTTCCTGTGTCTGATGAAAGACAGCTGCTATGTGGGCTTTCAAAGCGGCAGTATGCAGGTGATTTATACAGGAAACTACACCCAAATTCAAAGCCTGGAAGCCGGTGCGGCAAGCGCAGACACCCTGATCTATAAGACCTTCCAAAGCGGCAGTCAGATGGACTATATGATGTACGCGGTAAATATCTTCGGAGGCTTCTTCCTGGTGGTCGTATTGTGGCTTCTGATGCTGATCGTTGTGCGCACGGTCTGCCGTGTTAAGCATTATGAGGCGGCGGAAACCTTCGGCAGTGCGGCACAGCTGGTAGGCTCTTTTCTGCTATGGAGCGGCGTGATTGCGGCGTTGTGCGGTTTTGCGCTGAGCTTCCTGATGGATCAGGTACTGGTGTATTACGCCGCAATTGGCATTATGGCCCTGGTTTTGGTCGTTCGGACCGTGATTTTTATGGCCAGGCAAGCACGGATAGAGAACAGGTAAAGAAGGAATCAATATGAAAGAGCAGATCCTTAAAAAATATCCCTATCGCATTGAATTACACGCCCATACAGCGCCTGCCAGTGCCTGCAGTCATCTGAAGCCGGAGGAGCTGGTGCAGCTTTATCACGAAAAGGGCTATGACGGCGTGGTCATTACAAACCATTTTGACCCCGATAAACTGTCTCTGGATAAAAAAGAGGCGGTTTCCTTGCTGCTGCAGGACTATATCAGGGCGAAGGAAGCCGCAAAAAAGTATGCTATGACGGTATATTTGGGCGTGGAGCTTCGTTTTCAGGAGAATATAAACGATTACCTGATATATGGCGTTGACGAAAAATTGCTGGAGATCTTTTACGACTATATCCCGACCGATGTAGTGACTTTTCGCAGGGAAGTGGCATTGCCTCATAGCGTATTTTTGCAGGCGCATCCGTTTCGCGGCGGTATGACCTTGTGTGACGCGGAGCTGCTGGACGGTATGGAGTGTTTGAATCTTCATCCCCGACATAACAGTGCTGTGGGATTGGCAACGCAATACGCATACCAAAAAGCACTGAGAATCAAGATCGCGGGCAGTGATTGTCACGACAGGGGAGACCAGGGTATGACAGCGCTTCGCTGCAAAGCACTTCCCGAGGATTCCTTTCAACTGGCACAGCTTTTAAAAACAGGGGATTACGTTTTTGAAATCGGTGGTGCATCGCTCTGGATACCATAGCATAACAGATCCAATATTTCTGAAAATAAAATTATGAAACTGTATATAAGGAGTTGCTTGACATGCATATGCGGCCACCCGCTACACCGATTATCAATATTGATCCGTACTTTTCCGTTTGGACTGAAACATCTGTTTTGGATAACCCCATTCACTGGACAGGAAGCCCGAATACTATGTGTGGCAGAGTCTATGTAGATGAGAAGGAATATCATTTTTTTGGACTGAATGATAACTCCTGTTTACAGATGGAGATTGTAGATATTGAAATTGATGCCTATTCCACAAACATCACCTATGCTAATGAGCAGATTCGACTTTATGTGTGTTTTACTTCCCCTACACTGGTAGAAGATTTTTATTATGCTTCACGTCCTGTTGCTTACGCAAAAACTTACTTTGAAAGTATTGATAGTAAGGAGCATGATGTTCGTGTCAAGTTTATAGTCAGTGAAGAACTTGTGCTTAGCAGCCGGGGCGATGGAAGAACTGTAGCAGAGGTAGTTGACATCGAGGGTGTGACTGCAATTCGGATAGGCAATGCAGAACAGAAGGTGCTTTGGCGCAGCGGAGACAATGTTCGCATTGATTGGGGGTACCTGTACTTAGGCACGAAAGGAAGCGGAAATGTTGGACAAACAATTCTGGATGATATGTGTGCCATCTACGCGGAATCAGTGCTGGAAAATGATGCTCTTTTTCTGATTGCCTATGATGATATAGAGAGTATTCAATATTTTGGCGAGAACCTAAAAGCATATTGGAAAAAAGATGGGAAAAGCATTTTGGAAGCTATTGCAGAGTCAGCAGAGGATTATATAACCACTGTGGCACGGTGTAATGAATTTTCAGAGAGAATTCGAAAGGCGGCCATTTCCAAAGGAAACGAGAAATACGCGGAATTGCTGCTCCTATCAGTTCGTCAAATAATGGCGGCGCATAAGCTGGTAGTTGACGGAGAAGGAAATATCCTCTTTATTTCGAAGGAATGCGGGTCTTGTGGCTGTGCGGCAACTGTGGATGTTACATATCCGTCAGCCCCCTTTTTCCTGCTTTATAATACAGAGTTATTAAAGGCTATGCTGCGGCCAATTCTAAAATATTCATATTCCAGGGAATGGGAGTTGGATTTTGCACCCCATGATATGGGTTTTTATCCGCTGTTAAATGGACAGGTATACGGTGTGGAACGCTATTCAGATGGGCAGGTTAAAGAGATTGATTTATTTAGACAGATGCCGGTTGAAGAGTGTGGCAATATGATCATTCTTTTTGCGGCTGTTATGGACGCAGAAAAGGACACATCCTTTGTAAAGGAGCATCTTGGAATCATTGAACAGTGGAGTCAATATCTGATAAAGTACGGGCTTGATCCTGAGAACCAGCTATGTACAGATGATTTTGCCGGACACCTTGCGCATAATGTGAATTTGTCTATCAAAGCAATTATGGGTATTGTGGGATATTCACGCATCTTAGAAAAAGTTGGCAAGCTGGATGAAGCCAAACGGATGCTGGCAAAGGCAAGAAGATATGTCGAATCGTTAATTGTAAGAGCAAAAAATCCGGATGGAAGTTTTCGACTTGCATACGATCAACCCAATACATTCTCGCTGAAGTATAATGCAATATGGGATAAAATTTGGAATACCGATCTTTTTCCTGAAACGTTTTATCAAGGAGAAGTTGCACGATATAAAGCAGAATTATTGCCATACGGCATTCCTTTAGATTCTAGAGAAACATATACAAAATCCGACTGGATTTTGTGGGTTGCATCGTTTGCTGAAAGCTCAGTTGATTTTGATTTGTTTGTTAATAGATTGTGGGAGGCGTATAATGCAATGGATACGAGAGTACCAATGTCTGATTGGTACTATGCAGATACGGCCAACATGCGTGAATTTCGGCATAGATCTGTTCTGGGCGGATTGTTTATAAAGCTGTTGCTTGACTGAAATACGGCATTTCCGATAAGATAAAAGTTAAATACAATGGTAGGAAACTTGTATAGTAAAAGTGGACACATCGAAGAGTTAAAGATATAATTAAATCGAGGTGTTCAAAATGAAAAGAAGTTTCACAAAAGAGTTCAAGATCAAAGCATGCGAATTGGTGCTTAGGGATGGTCTCAAAC
>JAGASJ010000047.1 GCA_017621795.1 Oscillospiraceae bacterium
ATGATCTTGAGGTACTAATGCCTCTAAATCCACAATAATTGCTTCACTTCTCGCATCTTTTCTCCATTGTTCCATAATTACACCCCCGTTTCCTTTATTATACCAGAAACGGAGGCTTATTGGAAGTTTTTTGACAGACTGAAATTTGAAGTACTGTAAGTACTTCAAATTTAACTAAGTATATTATCGTAGGGGCGGATATCATCCGCCCGCCGATTCCCAATTACGAAAAGGAAGAATAAATATGGTGTCGGCGTCGCCGACGGATTATAATATTTTCGGGCAGATGATATCTGCCCCTACGGTCTATATCGCAGGTTTCCATTCAAAATTGTAGGGGCGGATATCATCCGCCCGCCGTCCATTATCCTGTCCACCGTTTTAACGAGGTAGAAAAATGAAATCCAATTTTGGGCGTACTTTTTTTCCGGCGGTGATCTCCATTGTGAGCGCGCTGTTGGTGCTGGGCATTTTACTGCAAATGCGGATTCACGACCAAATCGAAAAAAGGGCTTCTGAGACCCTGAAAAAGGATGCGATCATCGTCTCCAAGCTGGCAGAGGCCTACAACAAGGCCGGCGTCAATGAGCCCCACCACTTCTTTTTGAATATCGAGCTGCTGGCCACCACCACGGATACGGACATCGTCATCTGTGACCCCGAAGGATTTTTGCGGATCTGCTCCGATGCCCCTATGGGCTGTGAGCATCAGGGCCTGATGGTGAACCCTCTTTTGATGGAACGGGTGGTGCAGGAGGGACTTTTTGTTGAAAAAGGCATTGTGGGCGGTCTGTATCAGGAGAAGCGGTATATGGTCTGCTCCTCAATGGTCTACGCAGACAGAAACAAGCCGGGTATGGTGATCGTCTCTGCCCCTGTAGACACCTTTACGGCACAAAGCGACAGCTTCAGTGCCCTTTACATCTATGGGTCACTACTGGTGCTTGTTTTGTGCGTAGCAGTTTTAAGCCTGTTTGCAAGGCGCAGCAGCCGGCCTCTGAATGAATTAAAACGGGCGGCCACAGCCTTTGGACACGGCAATTTGGATACCCGTGTGGAAATTGACCCTGCCGCGCCTAAGGATGTGCAGGAGCTGGCACTTTCTTTTAACAATATGGCAGATTCCCTGCAAAAGGGCGAATACCGCCGTCAGGAATTTGTGGCCAACGTCTCCCATGAGCTGAAGACCCCGATGACCACCATCGCCGGCTTTGCCGACGGCATTTTGGACGGCACGATCCCTGCGGAAAAGCAGGAATACTATCTGCAGCTGATCTCTCAGGAGACCAAACGGCTGAACCGACTGGTGCGCAGTATGCTGGATGTGTCCAAGCTCCATGAGCAGGAGGGCATCCCCGACGAACAGAAGACCCATTTCGACATCACCGACTGCGCAGGCCGTATCCTGCTCACCTTTGAGCAGAAGATCCTGAGCAAAAAGCTGGACGTACAGGTGGATTTTCCCGATTACCCCCTCTACACCAGTGCCCAGGAAGACCAAATCACCCAGGTGATCTACAACCTGGTAGATAACGCGGTAAAATTCTGCCCGGAAGAAGGCACACTGGGACTGCGGATCACCGAGCAGGGCAGTAAGATCCACGTCAGCATCAGTAATACCGGTCCCACCATCCCCCCCGGAGAGCTTCCCCTGGTATTTGACCGCTTCCACAAGATCGACAAGAGCCGCACCGAAGGTGACGGCTGGGGACTGGGGCTGTACATTGTCAAAACCATTGTATGTGCCCACGGTGAGGATATTTCCGTCACCAGTAAGGACGATAAGACAGAATTTACATTCACCCTTCCGTTAATTCACTAATTTTGAGGTTATTTATGAAGAACAATGACCCTGTAATGAATCAATCCAATACCTATTCCACCGGTGCGGTGACGCCCAAAAAGAGCCATCGGAATCTGATCGCCGTTTTGCTGATTTTGGTGCTGCTGCTGGGCAGTACAGTCAGCGTTTTGGGCATGATGAACATTCGGCTGTTCCGGATGTTGGAGTCGGAACGAAATGATGCACAGCCTGCGCCGGTCAATTTCAGCAGAACTCAAGCCACAAATTCCTACCAAAAAAAGGAGACGGTTTTGCTGGGCATTGAGGGGACGGAAGTGGATGTATTTTACCGCAACTACTACAAGTGGCCGGTGGGCATCTATATCTCCGATGTGTTTGACGGCAGTGCCGCAAAGAATGCAGGCATCTGCTGCGGTGACATTCTCACCGCCGTCAACGGTAAAACCGTGGAAAAACTGGAGCATTTGATCGAAATTTTAAACAGCCGAAATCCCGGCACACCCTTTGAACTGTCAATATACAGGAATGGCGACATTGTAAAGGTCGCCATTACGGTGGACTGAAATGGAACAGATTTTTGAGTATAAGATCAATTTAAAACCTGCCGATCTGGACGAAAACGGTAATTGGAAGCTGTCCTGCGCGCTGGATGCGGCACAGCAGGCGGTGACGGCGCACTGCAATACCATCGGCTTAGACTGGGACACGATGGCATCAAAAGGCCTTTTTTGGGTGGTTTTGCGCCATCGGATGGTGTTTTACCACACGGTACAGGCGGGGCAGACCCTCACGGTGAAGACCTGGCCTTTGCCTGCCACCCGTGCGGCCTATCCCCGTGCTGTGGAGGTGCTGGATGAGAATGGCTTGGTGGTTATGCGGCTGATGAGCCTGTGGGTGCTGATGGATCTGCATACGCGCACCATGGTGCTGCCCTCCAAAAGCGGGGTAGACGTGCCCGGCGTCCATCAGGAAGGTGAGCTGCCTGCACCGCAGGCATTGCCGGCCCATCCGGGAGAACAGCAGATGCTTTGGCAGGTAACGCACGAGGATCTTGACATCAACGGCCACGTGAATAACGTGCGCTATTTGGATCACTGCCAGTTTTTGGCGGGGGATTACGCAGCTAAGCACCCTGTAAAGCAGCTGCAGATCTGCTATTTGGCAGAGGTGCTTTCCCATCAGAAAATTACCCTGCGCTATACCCTTCACGACGGAATTTTAACGGTGGACGGCACCCGTCCCCGCACAGAGGATGCTTCTTTAACGGAACGGGTCTTCTCTGTATCCATTGAATACATATAGTTGTTCTGTAAACCAAAAAGACATTCCCTATTTTTCCACAATGTGCACATCATTTCCCGTTTATCCCCTGTAAACCCTCTGTTTACAGGGGTTTATTCCCGATACCTTGTGGAAAAACCTGTGGATAATGTGGAAAAGTCCCACACACAGGAGGTGCAAAATAACCCCTTTTCCACAGTTTATGTAAACTGATATTACGTTCGCCTAATGCCCCCACGGGCTGGGTGCAGAAAGGAGGTATGGCAGTGGAGCTGCGGCATAAAGCACAGCGGGACGGACGGCTCAGCAGCTTTTTGAAGCAGGAGCTGGGATTGTCCACCGGACTGATGAATAAGCTGAAATGGAACGAAAGGCTGTTTGTAAACGGCACCCCTCGCCACGCCGACTACCCGGTGCAGGCAGGGGATGTGATCACCGCCCTGCTGGATGAGGAAAAGCCCCTCTATCCTGCGGAAGAAGGGGCAATTTCGGTGCTGTATGAGGACGAGCATATTTTGTGCGTGGACAAGCCTGCGGGGATGCTCATTCACCCCTCCCGTTCTGTAAACAGCGGAACGCTGGCAAATTATGTGGAGTATTATTTTGAAAAGACAGGGCAGTACTGTGCCTTTCACCCCATTACCCGTTTGGATCGGGACACCTTCGGCGTGGTGCTGCTGGCGAAAAACGCCCATATTCACGCCCTGTGCAGTGACTTGCACAACAAGGGCCTTCTGTGCAAGACTTATGAGGCGCTGGTTTTGGGCAGACCTGAACCGGGGGAAGGGACGATAGATGCCCCCATTGCAAGACGGCCATTGCCCAGCCTTTTGCGGGAGGTTTCCCCCACAGGCAAGATTTCCCAGACTTTTTACCGCCTGATGGAGGATTATGGGCAATACAGCCTGCTTTCTCTGCGGCCCATCACCGGACGCACCCATCAATTACGGGTGCACTGCGCGTATATGGGCTTTCCCATTTTGGGAGATCCCCAGTACGGAAACGAAGAGAGCCGGGCACTTTCAAGCGAAATGGGCTATACCACCCAGCGGCTTTGCGCCTGCAGCATCGCCTTTCCCCACCCCATCACCGGGGCAAAGCTGTGCATCCGTTCAAAGCAACCGCTTTGATAATTGACTATGGACAATTATTAGTGTAAAGATGAAAGTGGAAAGTGGAAAGTTAAGGTATTTCCTTTGGAAATAATTAAAAATCATGCGCTATGCGGTGCGGGTTCAGCACATCGGTAAGTTGAAAAGCTCAGCACATAGGTAAGTCGAGGTTCAGCACATCGGTAAGTCCTCTGGTATAATGGACGCGAAAGAGGTGGTCATTATGCCATGGAAGGAAACCAATAAAATGGAA
>JAGASJ010000048.1 GCA_017621795.1 Oscillospiraceae bacterium
CCAGAACGAGGAGCTTGTTTGTGCGCTTTGTTTTCATTTAAGTTCCTCCTTGGAATTGTGTTAGTTTGTATCGATCGGCAAGTCAATGCCGTCACTTTCATCTTTGGGTGGGTTGCCAACCGTTACCTGACAGCCTGCGTTGTCGCAAAGGTAGTCGTGGTCGGTGTCATTATGAGCATCCTTCGCTGCAACCGCCACTTGACCGCATACGGTGCATTTTTGCTCTGTTGTGCAATTGCCGTCATCAGCCTCAGCAGTGTGAGTTGCCTTACCTGCCGTCATGACCGTGTCACAATGCTGACAAGTAATGGCTGTCGTGCAGTCGCCGTCATCAGCGTTGGGCGTGTGGTTTGCTTTAGCTGCGGTCGTTACCGTTCCACAGTCCTTACAGGTGATCGCCGTTGTGCAGTCACCGTCATCAGCGTTGGGCGTGTGGTTTGCTTTAGCTGCGGTCGTTACCGTTCCGCATTCGCTACAGGTGATTGCTGTGGTACAGTCACCGTCATCAGCGTTGGGTGTGTGGTTTGCTTTGCCTGCAGTCGTTACTGTTCCGCATTCGCTACAGGTGATTGCAGTGGTGCAGTCACCGTCATCAGCGTTGGGCGTGTGGTTTGCCTTGCCCTCGGTTGTTACCGTTCCGCAGTCCTTACAGGTGATTGCTGTGGTGCAATCGCCGTCATCGGAGTTCGGGGTGTGGCTTGCGTTACCGGCTACGGCTACCTTGGTGCAGTGCTTACAGATAATTGCGGTGGTGCAATCGCCATCATCAGCACCTGCTTCATGAGCAGTTTTTGCTGCTGTCGTTACGTGATCACAACCGGAGCAGGTCACCGCTGTTGTGCAGTCACCGTCATCGGTATTTGCCGTATGCGCCGTTACACTTGCCTTATCACCGCAAGCGCATTCGAGCCAATGGTTTGTATCGTCGTATTTGGGTATATTATGAACGTGAGTGTGTTCAAGCTCGGGGGCAATCACATAATCGCAAACCGAGCATTTTTCTGCTTTGGTCTCGGTTGCGGGGCCGTCAGAGGTATGCTCTGTGACCTTGTCGGTCTTAGTGCATCCTGCGTTACCGCAAACATGCCAGTGACCGGTAGCATCCTTCTGCCATGCTCCGCTGAAGTCATGTTCTTTTGCTGCCGTTGTTACCGTTCCGCAATCCGTGCAGGTAACTGCCGTGCTACAGTCGTTATCATCAGCTCCGGGAGTATGTGCAGTCTTTGCCGCTGTCGTGGTCTTTCCACAGTCCTTACAGGTGATTGCCGTTGTGCAATCGCCGTCATCAGCGTTGGGAGTATGGCTTGACTTGCCTGCGGTAGTTACTGTTCCGCAGTCTTTACAGGTGATCGCAGTTGTGCAGTCTCCGTCGTCAGCGTTAGGTGTGTGGCTCGCCTTGCCTTCGGTCGTTACCTTTCCGCAATCCTTGCAGGTGATTGCCGTTGTGCAGTCGCCATCGTCCGCATTGGGAGTGTGGCTTGCTTTGCCTGACTCAACTACATCGCCGCATACCTTACAAGTGATTGCTGTTGTGCAATCGCCGTCATCCTCGTTCGGCGTGTGTCCGAGTGCTTCACCGTCTTTCGCACCGCATACGGTGCAGGTCTTGGGTGTATCGCAATCTGCATCTGCCCAAGTGTGTCCGAGTGCTTCACCTTCGGTTGCTCCGCAGACCGTACAGGTTTTAGCGGTATCACAATCGGCTTCGCTCCACGTGTGTCCGAGTGCTTCACCCTCGGTTGCTCCGCAGACCGTACAGGTCTTAACTGTATCGCAATCGGCTTCGCTCCACGTGTGTCCGAGTGCTTCACCCTCGGTCGCTCCGCAGTTCTTACAGGTCTTTGCTGTATCACAGTCGGCAGCGGCGAAGTCGTGCGCTCCAACCTCTCTTGTTTCTTCACATTCATTACAGATCGCGTCGCAAGCATTATCGTATGTATGCTCGCATTTGTTTCCGCAGGCTGCAAGGGTGAACATCAAGAGGACAGAAAGAAAAATTAAACTTATTTTTTTCATATGGGCTTCCTTCCTTGATATATGTAGTGTTTATTAAAATACTTCTTCGTCTGAGCCGCCAATCGGCACCCATTCGCCATCGAATGGATCCGTGCTTGTGGTAATGATGTCGGCGGTGTGGAGGCGTATGATCTCCATTTTAGGCGACTCGAATTTCTTTTTGCTCATACTTAGTTCCTACCTTTCTACTATTATATGAGTTAATCGATTGGCTTCTTGTTTTTCGGACAAGTGCAAAGCCCGAAAAACTCAGCACTTTTTTCGAAGCAACTGCACCCCCTACATTCTCTATCCTCAACCGCTTTGCCCACATAATGCTCACAGGCATCCTGCATCCTTGTGACGATCATTCTGCCATCATCAGTATACTGCGGGTTTAATTGCAAGTTGGGATAGATTGGCATCGGCTCAACAAGAGGGTTCTCTCGGTCACGATCCTCGTAATATCCGTAATATAAGCTGAACTCGATTCCGTGTATATCCACGACCTTATAAAGCTCGCCTTCCTTGTGAACGGGTGCTGTACTTGCGATTGGTTGATTGGCTAAAAGTTTCCTTAACATCAGTGTCTCCTTCCTTCGCGTTTATCGAAGCTGTCACGCACTTTTGATGATATAATTATACCATAAACCGCCCTCAAAGGGAATGGTCAGCACAAGCGAAAACTGGCTAAAAATTTTCAAAATAATTAGCCTGTTTCGTCCAAAACTGGCTAAAGATTTTGCCCCAAAAGAGTAGTGCAAGAAAGCCTCAAATTTTTCATCAAAAACAAAAAAGCCCAAAAAACCGCCGTTTTGGGTGGTATTTTAGGCTTTTTTCTGATTTTTTAGGTTTATTTGCGCGTGAAACAAACATCGTTTTGCACCAAAAACGCTTCGTTCGCGCGAAGTGTTTTGCTTCGTTCGCGCGAAGTGCGTTTTATAGGTAAGCCGCAAGTTCTTCACGGTCTATGTCGTATTCTTCGAAGAAGATCTCAAAGTCGTGCTTTACACTTGCAACCGACAAATTCAGTTTTTTCGCGATCTCGTGATTCTTCATACCAAGAGCCGCGAGTCTGAATATCTCCCGCTGGCGCTGTGAAAGACCTGTCAAAAGCTCTCTGCCGATAACGGCGCCTCTGAGTTTTGTCCATCCTTCGTTGTATATTTGATAGAGGTCGTTGACTTTGTTCCATATATTCGGATCAACAAGGCAGACGCGCTGCTCCAAAAGCGGGCCGAGCGTTCGCACGTATTCCGCAATGAGTCCGTAGAGCCTATCGGGAAGTGCGAAAGCTAAAGCACGGTCGATGTGTCTGCACGCTTCCTTATCGTTGCCGCTAACACGGTACATAACAGCACAGGTCATTCGAAGATAGATTTCAGAAACCAAGGTCTTATCCGCAATTGCCCAAGAAATCATCGGCTCAACGGTGCTTGGTAAAAGTCCCATCAGCGCGAGTCCTTGCACTCCCTCTATGTGAGTCTGCTTGGTTGCTATCGCATAAACACCCGCATAGAGATATTTTGCGTAGAATACCTTAGCAGCGGGCATAGCATCGGGATGCAGGGGTTCAAAGCAACCGATCTTGAACCAATCCGGAAAGGAAGCCACGTCGTAAAGCATACAGTCAACAGAAGTAATCGCAAGTGTGATTATTTCACGCTCACGGTCATCCTTGGCTTTTGCCTCCGCAATATGCACCTTTGCTTTGCGCCACATTTCAATATCGCCCTTCCAAATAGCACATAGAGCGAGTAGCATACCTGCGGAGATAATGGCGTAAAATCCCGAGTGCTTTTTCAAAAGATAGTTCGCGTAGTCATATACCTTATCAATCTCTCCGCGCGAGTATGCTACCTCAGCTTCAAAGAGAACCTGCGCCTCGTGGTTATAGGAAAGGCTCTCGGCTACCTCGTTTGCACTTCCGGGAACGCTGTAAAGATTGGTCATATATAGGAACGGGGTTTTACGTGGGAGGGGTTGATCCTGTTCCGCCATTTCTTTCGCCTTTTTCTTATCGGGATATTCTGCATCGGCAGGAACCATCCAAACTCGTTGGAACTGGGATGCTCCCTTGATTTCGCCGCGTTTGCAGAGGTCTTGAACCCGTCGTGGGGTAACACCCCATTTTTCAGCCGCTTCCTTGACTGTTATCATATTGATATTCATATCTGCTCCTTGGCAAATCCCCATTTTCTTATACCGTTTGGGGACTAAATCTCGTATTTATATTATACTTCGTTCGCGCGAAGTTGTCAAGATGAAAGCAACAATTTTAGCAAGTAAGAATAAAAAGTTTACAAACGAAAAAGCCCTCAAAGCGAGGGCTTAGATTCATCTGTTCAGTTTCTTTGCAATTGTGGTTACAAGCTCTGCAAGAACAAGCTCGGAGGTGTACGTTGGCGGCTCGGAGATCAGAACCGTGGGCGTTTCCACCTTCTTATCGTTTACATTGTATTTGCTGACGAGCTGCATACCTTCAAGGGCATCGGCAACGTCGCAACGAACAAGGATACTGTGTGCTATACTTATACCACAGAGAAAGGGGGATATTGATGGCACAAGTCAAAGATGCTGTATCTGTTGCGAATAAGGTCTTTCGCACTTATGAAAATAGACGCCCAGAACGAATAGCCAAAGAAATGGGAATACTGATAATCCCTGCCCCTTTTAAGAAACAGAAAGGTGCATACAAGGTAATCGAGCGTCAGCCGATCATATTTATAAACGATAGCCTTCATCCCGTTGTCCGAGAGATCGTATTCGGACACGAGCTCGGTCATCATCTTCTGCACCGCGAAGAAGCAATACAAGCAGGCGGGTTCCAAGAGTTCAACCTTTTCGATATGCGCGAGAACCGTATGGAATATGAAGCCAATCTGTTCGCCGCGCAGCTTATGCTCCCCGATGACGAGATAAAAGAATATATATATCGAGGTTTCGACGTTCAGCAAATCGCAAGAGCGATGCGATCTGATATTAACCTTGTTGCAATCAAGGTTGCCGAACTCAATCGTCAAGGCTGCTGCTTTAGAGAGCAGGAATTTAGAAGCGATTTCTTAAAGTAATAATATAGAAAAATAAGGGTGCCGCCGAAGCGACACCCTTATTTCATATTTCTTCAGTTTCTAAATCAGTATCGGTATTATTGGAATCCGAATCAGATGATATACTACGTCTCAGATCAAACAAAGCTTTCATCAAGAGTATGCCGGCAATCAGATAAATGATTATCATACCGATAGAGACCACTGTTACAAGCTCGGGCAACCATTTTGCCAAATACCCAACAATGATAA
>JAGASJ010000049.1 GCA_017621795.1 Oscillospiraceae bacterium
AAAAAACTTGTTTTTTGACAGACTGCAGAGGTCAAAGAAGCGCCAAAGACAAGCAACGCGCCCCCGATGTGTATACAGATACTCGAGCGGGGCGCGTTGTGCCGTAAGTCAAAATATCTTGCGCAGCAAGCCATTTCAGAAAACTGTTTGCGGGACAGAAAACCGATCCCGATGCGGGACGGGAAACCCGTCCCCTACATATTTAGATTTATATTTTGACGGTTTGGGGGTTCTTTGACACTCTGAGAACCGGCGTGCCAAATCGGCACGCCGGCTTTATGTTCATTTGCCTGTTGCGCATTTCACAATAATGTCTACACAGGCTTCTTCGCCTAATGTACTGCTGCTCAGGCACAGGTCATAATTCTGAGCAGTGCCCCAGGAACGGCCGGTGTAGTGCTGATAGTTGACACGGCGGCGCTTATCCTTTTCCTGCAGACGGTTTTCCGGGCTCTTATCCGATTCGCCGTAGCGGGTAACGATGCGGTTGGCACGGTAGTCAATATCGGCGTGGATATACACGTGCAGGCAGTCCTTGCGGTCCTTCAGGATGTAGTCTGCGTTTCGTCCCACAATGACACAGGGGCCTTTCTCAGCCAATTGCAGGATCACATTGCACTGAATATTCCATAAAAAATCTGCGGTAGACAGACCGTTCATAATGCCGGGAACGCCCTGATGGGCAAAGGCGTAGGAGAAAAAGCTCTTTCCGGGAGCGTGTTCACCGTTTTCTTCCACAAACTGAGGCGCAAAGCCGGATTCCAAAGCAATCTGATCGACCAATTCCTTGTCGTAGAAGGGAATGCCCAGCTTCTCGGCTACAGCGCGTCCAATGGTGCGCCCGCCACTGCCAAATTCACGACTGATGGTGATGATTTTCTTTTCCATATAGGGAATCCTCCTTTAGCTTTTTTCTAAGTCTATTATAGCGGCTGTATGGGCGGTTGTCAAATCCAAAAAAGAAAGAAATGGATAATAATTTTTCTGATTTAGAGGGCAAAAAACGTTGTCACTGCAGGGAAAATGTGGTATAATACAGTGGATTTTTTGAACAGGAGAAGCCTATGGAAAATATTATTTCTGCACTAAGCTTAGAGCTGAAGAAAAAAGAAGAATACGTTAAAAATGTGGTGGAGCTTTTGGATGAGGGCAATACCATTCCTTTTATTGCCCGTTACCGTAAGGAGCTGCACGGCAGTATGGATGATACCACCCTTCGCACACTGGAAACACGCCTGCAATATCTGCGTAATTTGGCAGAGCGGAAGCAGGAGGTTATTCATTCCATCGAGGGGCAGGGAAAGCTGACTGAGGAGCTGTCTGCGGCGATCTTAGCCGCTTCCACCCTTGCAGAGGTGGAGGATTTATACCGTCCTTATAAGCAAAAGCGGCGTACCAGAGCTACTGTAGCGAAGGAGAAAGGATTAGAGCCCCTGGCTCTGGCCATTTTTGCCCAAACCGGGGAAGACCCTGCCGCTTTGGCTGTAGCGTATGTGGACGAAGAAAAGGGCGTGCCCACAGTGGAGGATGCACTGGCAGGCGCATCGGATATTATTGCTGAGATGATTTCCGATGATCCGGATATCCGCAAAGCGTTGCGGCAGAAGATGGAGCGCCAGGCGGTTATGACCGTGCAGGCAGTGGATGCGGAGAAAGAAAGTGTTTATGAGCTTTATTATCAGTTTTCTGCCCCGGTCTCCCGTCTGCAAAACCATCAGATCTTGGCCATCAACCGTGGCGAAAAGGAAGAGTTTTTGAAGGTCAGTATTGCACTGCCCGGCGTGGAGGGGCAGGCGCTGGTCTGTCGTTGCGCCTTGAAGCCAACCGCCCAAGTCAGTCAGTTTGTAAAGGCTGCCGCTGAGGATGCTTATGACCGATTGATCGCGCCCAGTGCAGAACGGGAAATGCGCAGCACGCTGACGGACCGCGCGGCAGAAGCCGCCATTGCCAATTTTGCCCTGAACCTGAAGCCGCTGCTGTTGGCTCGTCCCGTGAAGGGTTTTGTGACCATGGGTTTAGACCCCGGTTACCGCAACGGCTGTAAGGTGGCCGTGGTGGACGGCACAGGCCGTGTTTTGGATACAGCAGTGGTTTACCCCACATTCTCTCAGAGTAAGAAAGAGGAAGCGATCCGCATCCTGTCCAATATGATCCGCGCCCACGGGGTAAAGCATATTGCCATCGGCAACGGCACCGCATCCCGTGAAACAGAGGCGATGACAGTGGAGATGCTGCGGAAGCTTTCCGGTGTAAGCTATATGATCGTCAATGAGGCAGGCGCTTCTGTTTATTCCGCGTCCAAGCTTGCGGCAGAGGAATTTCCTGATTACGATGTGAATTTGCGATCTGCGGTGTCTATTGCCCGTCGGTTGCAGGACCCCCTGGCGGAGCTGGTAAAAATCGAGCCCAAGGCCATCGGCGTGGGGCAGTATCAGCACGATATGCCTCAAAAACGGCTGGATGAAGCCCTGGGCGGCGTTGTAGAGGATTGTGTCAACGCGGTTGGCGTGGATGTAAACACAGCATCCTACAGCCTGCTGCAGCAGGTTTCCGGGCTCAACAGCACCACTGCAAAGAATATTGTTGCCTATCGGGAAGAAAACGGTGCGTTTACCTCTCGCAGTCAGCTGAAGAAAGTCCCCAAGCTGGGGCCTAAGGCGTTCCAGCAGTGTGCCGGCTTCCTTCGTGTGCCGGAGAGTAAGGATATTATGGATAATACCGGTGTCCACCCGGAATCCTATGAGGCGGCACAGAAGCTGCTGACGCTGTGCGGCTACGATAAAAAGGATGTGGCATCCGGGAATATCACGGAGCTCCAAAGCCGTTTTGAAGAAGTGGGCGGGGAGAAAGCTGCTCAGTTCTGCGGCGTGGGTGTGCCCACACTGGAGGACGTGGTGAAGGAACTGATGAAGCCCGGTCGTGATCCCCGTGATGATTTGCCCGCACCCATTTTGCGTACAGACGTACTGGAAATGAAGGACCTGAAGTCCGGTATGGTGTTGTCGGGAACAGTCCGCAATGTGATTGATTTTGGTGTGTTTGTGGATATTGGTGTGCATCAGGACGGACTGGTGCATATCTCCCAGGTGGCAAACCATAAGGTGCGCCATCCCTCCGAGGTGGTCCAGGTAGGGGATATTGTAAAGGTGATGGTGCTGGAAGTGGATGAAAAACGCAAGCGCATCAGCCTGACGATGAAGAATCTCCCTAAAGAGCAATAAAAGAGAATGCGCCTTCTGCAAGGGCAGTGCACCATAGTGATAAAATGGTTTTGAACGGTCCCTTTTCCGCTTAACCGCACAAAAAAATCCCGAAATGCGCCAGCATTCCGGGATTTTTATTATTTGTTAACCAAAAAAGTTACCACTTCAAAACTGTGCA
>JAGASJ010000050.1 GCA_017621795.1 Oscillospiraceae bacterium
CTCATCGGGTACATCCGGCTCGTCCGGTGTTCCCGGCTCTACTGCCTTGAAGTTATCCAGCAGCAACCGGGAAGCAACGTCCCCGTGGCTGCCGTCTGCCACATTGTAGAAGAAGTCTACGTGGTCACTGTCGGCGGTCAGCGTAATGGTTGCGGTCCTCCAGGTCTGCACCACAGTCCAAAGCACCTGATTGGGGTCTTCGCTGGTGGCGTAGGTCTTTGCATCCGCAGTTAGCTCGATCTTTACATATTTGGTTGCGCCGCCGGCATCGTAATCATAGTCGCCGTAGACGTCGAAGGTCACGGTGGTGCCGGCCTTCAGGGTCTTGCCGAAGTTCACACGGAAGTTGGGCCAGCAATTATCCCCGTGGCTGACCTTCAGGGCGTAGTCGCCGCCGTTTGCAGGTGCTTCCACAGCTTCATCGGCGTAGGCTGCTCTTTCGATGGTGGCATCCTGTGCCACGCCTGTACCGGTAAAGAAGTATTCGTTGCCGGCTGTTTCAAAGTCGATGCCCTCTGTAAAGTCGCCCACAGGCTCAGGTGTTTCCACAGGCTCTACTGCCATAAAGTCATCTACATAGACCTCTAAGTTTGCAGGGCCGGGCTCGTTCCAGCGGTCCATATTGCACACCAGGTCAATGTAATCCCGATCCTCTCCCAGCACGATGGTCTGCGTGTTCCAGCTTCCGAAGGGATACTGCATTGTAGCACCGCCGTCGACAGTGTTTACAAGGTAGCTCTCACCGGGGATGCTTTCAAAAATGGAAACAGAGTTCTTTTCCGGATTGGAAAGGTCGCGGGTGTATGCCTTAAAGTCAATGACCGTACCTGCCTTCAGAGTCTTGCCGAATTTTATACGGAACACAGGCCACTGGCTGTTTACGCAGGTGATCCGCATAGCGTACTGACCGCCGTCAGTGGGGGCGGAAATACCTGCATCGGCATAGCTGATGCGCTCCAGGATGGCGTCACGCCAGGCGTTGTCACCGCCAACTGCACCAAACAGGCCCATATTGCCGGCTTTTTCAAAGCCTACACCTTCTGTAAAGTCACCTTCTGTGACCACAGGCAGGGTTGCGATCATATTGTCGATATACACCGCACCGGAAGTACCCTCGGATACACCTGCACGGTCATAGTTCCAGAACAGGTCTACGTAGGATGCCGCCTTGGGCAGTGTAATGGTCAGCTTGGTCCACTCTCCGCAGGGGAACTGCTGTGTGGCCTCACCGCCATTGGTAAATTCAAAGATGCTCTGATTGTACAGTGTCTCACCCTGAATCGTGCCGTATGCCATAAAGCTAATCTTGGTGCCCGCAGGCAATGTGGTATCAAAGCGCATCCGGAATGCGGGCCAGAAGAAGGAGCTGTGACCCAGCTTCATCAGGTGGCTGCCGCCGTTTTCAAGGGCGGGGATGTTCACAGAATCGTAGGATACCCACTGGATCTGCGCATCATTATCCTTGTTGACCTCCTGGCCGGTAAAGTAGCCTACATTGCCGATGATCTCAAAGTCCAGTCCGTTCAGGAATTTGCCCACAGGCGTGATGGGCGGTATACCGGGGGTGGCGATCATATTGTCGATATAAACTTCCGCGGAGGCACTTGCGGAGGTGATGCCTGCACGGTCATAGTTCCAGAACAGGTCTACATGGTCTCCTGCCTCAGGCAGCTCCATGGTAAGCTCTGTCCAGGCATCGCACTTAAACTGATCGGTGGCCTCGCCGCCCTTAGAGTACTCAAAAATACTCTGATTGTAGAGGTTTTCACCGGCAGTGATGCGGGCATAAGCCTGGAAGGTGATGATGGTGCCCTTGGGCAGGACCTCACCGAAGTTGATGCGGAAGGTGGGCCAGTAATTGCTGTCGTGGCTCAGCCGCAAGGCGTATTCGCCGCCGTCTGTCAGGGCAGGGATGCTGAGGTCGCTGTATGCCACATGCTCAATGGTGGCATCCCGTCTCTCGTCCCCTTCGATTTTCTGACCGGTAAACAGGCCTGCATTGCCGATGATCTCAAAATCCAGGCCCTCCCACAAATTGCCTTCCGGCTCAATGGGGGAAATGGGATCGGAGGCGATCATATTGTCGATAAATACCTCGCCGCTTGCCTTGTCGGAGGTAATACCCGCCCGGTCATAGTTCCAGAACAGGTCTACATAGCTGCAGTCCTTTTTCAGCGGGAAGCTGAGCTTGGTCCAGCCGTCGCACTTAAACTGCACGGTAGCATCGCCGCCGTCGCTGTATTCAAAAATGCTTTGATTGTAGAGACTCTCTCCGCTTATTCTGCCGTAGGCATCAAAGGAGATGATGGTACCGGCCTTCAGCTCTCTTCCGAAGTTGATGCGGAAGGTGGGCCAGCGGTTAGTCTCGTGACTCAGCCGCAGGCCGTAGCTGCCGCCGTTATCCGGGGCAGGGATGCCCAGGGTCTCATAATGCGCCCTTTCAAAGGATGCATCCTGACTCTGGCCCTGACCGGTAAAGAGCAGTTCCTTGCCGGCAGTCTCAAAATCAATGCCCTCGTAGAAGTCATAGGTAATGACCTCAGGCTGTTCCCCTTCGGCAAAGTATGTGCCCATCAGGTTGTCGATATAAAGCTCCTTCGGTGCATCCTCCCGACTTTGCTTATGGTCAATAAATTCAATCGTCAGGTAACGCACACTGGTAAAATCATAGATGGAAAATCCCGCCATTTTGGACAGGTCGTAGGTGCAGGTGGTCCAGCTGTGAGGCTTCAGGACGAAGGTCTCCTTGGCTGTGCCGATGTAATTGCCGTCTTCCTTGCCTACGTTGACACTGACCTTGATGCGCACATCCTCATCGCAAGCGTTGTACACATCAAAGGATACCGTGCGGAATTTTGAAAAATCACAGGTAGCGCAGGTGGTATTCAGAAAATCCAGCTTCAAAAAGGGATGATTCTCATACGCGCCGTATTCACCCTGCACCGAGACCTTGATGGAGCTGCTGCCCTGGGTTACATACTGCATATCCGTATTCACCTGAATACTGCCCAGCATATTGCCCATTGCAAGCTTTGCGCCTGTCAGCTCTTCATAGGACTCAAAGCCTAAAAGCTGCTCCTGGGTCTTCTGCTCCGGTACATCCGGTGTGGAAGCTTCCTGCTTTTTCTTGCAGCCGGCGAAGGAGGATACCAGCAGCACAAGTACCAGCAAAATCGGTATTGCACGCTTCAATACTTGCTTTTTCATTCGCACATTCCTCCTTTTAGTTCTTGGCGATCATATTGTCCAGATAGATGTCATAGGTGTTGGCCGTCACACCGTCTGTGGTGTTGGCAAATTCAAACACGATCCGATCCGCTGTGCTCAAGGCCGAGAACTTCAGCGACGACACTGCAATGCTCAAGGTGTTCTTGCCGCCGTCCAGGGTGTATTCCCCTGCGGTAACGTAGCTTGTGCCGCTGTAGATCTTAACGGTAACCTTGGTGTCCTCGGCAGAGTCGTTATAAACATCCAGGTTCATAATGCCCACCTGGGTCAGGTCGGTGATCTCGTTCAGTGCGGCGGTATTGATGGAGAAGCCGGGCACATACGCGGCGTCTACCAGCTCGTTGCCGGTGACCTTACCGACCACGTGGATATAGGCACTGCTGCCTTCGGTAGCGACCTGCTGTGACAGCTCTGCGGTGCCGCCCTCGGTGACTGTAATGCTTTCCAGTACAGAAGCATCCTCAAAGTCCTGCAGGATGATGGTGGGATAGGAGATGAACCGATCCACCTCATAGGTGTCGCCGTCAGAAGTCTCGATGGTCAGATTCAGGCTGGGGGTCTCCGCCAGATCCAGCTCGCAAACGTACTTGCCGTCTGCTTCGGGGGTCTGAAGCTGGTCGTCCATATAGATGCTGCAGTCTTCTGCCGCATAGTAGGAGACGGTTGCCTTGCGGCCCTTCACGCTGACCTTCTCCACCACGAAGCCAATGCCGTTTTGGTTCCATACGATGGAGTCGATCAGGGATGCACGAACCTGGTCAAAGTTCAGTCCGCTATCGCCGTCGGCATACAGGGAGGAGCCACCATAGCTGACCGCATCCACCAGGCTTGCGATACTGCTCTGCGCACTAAACTCGCTGCCGTATTCCGCTTCCATCTGCTCATACTGCTTTTTCAGTGCCAGCAGCATTTCCAGCTCCTCCATACCGTCGCGGATGCTCATCAGCCGCATGGAAGGCAGAGGCCCGTAAACGCCGTAAGCCGCGCCGGGGTAGGTCAGGAAGCCGTCACCGGCAGGCCATGCCGTATGGGTGCCGCGGAAAGGCTGTTCGTATACATTGATATACTGGTTGAAGTACAGGGGATTTTCGTCGGTATAAGCGGCGGCATCCCAGTAGAGGTTGCCCTCAATGCCGTATTTTGCCTGCACCCAGGAATAGGTACGGGCGCCCAGCAGGTTCTTGTCGCCGATGTGGTAGTTGCCGTAGGGTGCTCTGGGGCCGGTACAGCCGTACCACCAGATGTTTTTAATGCCGTACTGCTCACAAAGGGCCAGCAGCTTATCCGCTGTCTGATCGTTGAATACGTCAAAGGTGGGGCAGACCGTGTTGATGGCATTTAAAAATGCCTGGGCTTCCTCTGTTTCCGCGCCGCTGACGACATAGGTGGCTGCGGAAGCGGTCAGAGGCATAATGTTGGGAATGTCCAAAATAGCAGACTCCCAGTTTTCCATTAGCTTAAAATTGTCGTAGATGCCGGTGGTATCCGCGGTGATGGCATCCACGCAAGAGTGAAGCATATTGTTTACATTGCTGATCATGGTCAGGGTGTATTCCCGCTTGGACGCATCGCTCAGATCCGGCTCGTCCACCACATACAGCATTGCCTTTTCAAAATAGTTCACGCCGTCGGCACTGCACAGAGCCGCAATGTCCAGGATCACCTGCTCGGTGGCTTTGGAAACGGTGCCGCCGCCGGGCACTTCGCCGGGCTCGGGAATGATGGTATAAGTGGACAGGGTGTCATAGTAGCTGTCGAAGGCATCCTTCAGCTCTGCCTTGGTCATACTCTCCACCGGCAGGGACTGCAGGGATACACGGTAATCTAAGAAGAACTCGTAATAAGTCTTCATCATTTCGATGCTGGAATCCAGCTCGCCGGGACCGATACGGTCATAACGCCAGGAGAACAGGGTCTGACCGCTGGTGGTATTGGGCAGTACATAGTCGTTGACTGTGACCTGCACGGGAATATCCATAACGCCGTTTTCCACCGTCAGCTTGAAGGTGCCTTCATACACACCGGCAGGTGTCTGCTCCGGCACATAGACGGTGACCCACAGTGCCCCGTTCTGACCTGCGGCGATCTTCAGATCTCCGTTGGTCATTGCCGCGTCAATGGGAATCAGGGCGTCCGGATGGGTGTAGTTGCCGTAGGCTGCCTCGGCAACGGTTACATAGCGTTCGTTATAAACTGTGAAGTTTTCCTTGCTCAGGATATTTTCACCGCATGTAAGGTCGCTGCTTTCCAAATAGTAAGCATTGATATCCTGGGTAGCGGTGATGAGCAGTTGATGGTTTTCATACTCGTTTTTCACGGTGTTGAAGGTGAGCTGCGCCGCGCCCTTATTGGCATAAGCAGTATCATTGCGGTCGATCTTCACCGTGGAGGGTGCGGACCACACCGTGCCGTAGTCTGCCACATTGCCGCTGCCTACCGGCTTGCCGGTGGTCTCGCCCAGCTTGCCGTTTTCATCGCATCCGGCAAACTGCGCCAGCATTACAAGGCACAGCACAAGTGCTGCGATCCGTTTCATTCGTTTTACCATTGCTGTTTCCCCTTTCTGTTTTTTCCAAAAGGTGGTAATTAGTTGGATACGCCGGCCTGGGCGATCATGGTGTCAAACCGGGATGCAACCTGGGCATATTCATTCTCCCAGAACTGCTTGGCAGTCTTGTAGGAGCCGGATTTCTGATCTACGCCGAATGACATCTCCATCACGTTGTAGCAAACCTCCATACCGCCGGCATAGTACATGGGGTGTACGTAGTTTTTGCCCACGTAGGTGGCATCCTTTGTCACGGAAAGCTTGGACTTCTGCAGGTTGGACAGCTTGGCGTAGTAGTCAAACTGGGCAGTGTCCACATTCAGCATTGCCATATTGCCGTAGGAGTACTCCAGCATGATCTCCTGGCCTTCCTTGGACAGCATAAACTGAATGAACTGCTTTGCAGCGTCAACATTGTTGCTGTATGCGGGGATGTAGCAGATGTGCTGATTGCCCTCACTGCAGTACATAGAACGGGCGCTCTTCACATAAGCAAGGTCTGCATCGTTTACATAGGCAGGCTTTTCGGCGATTTCGCCGTCGATGTAGCTGATCACTTCAGAAAGCTGTGCGTCAGAGGTGATGCTGGTGCAGTTTGCAATAATATCGCTGTTGACCGGGATGGGCATAAACGCGATATCCATATTGCCCTCAAAGTTTGTGGACATCTCACGCTCCAGCCAGTCGCCGGTGGACATCATAAACGCCTGCTCTGCCAGGAAGAACACCTGGGCGTCGGTAAAGCTGTAGCTCAGGCTGTTGGGGTCTGCGTATCCGTTTTCGGTAGCCAGCATATCCGCCACGATGCCAAAGGAGGAGAGCTTGCCAATGGTCTTCTGAGACTCAGCGGTGTAGTTGCCGTTGGCATCCTTGCCCTGCAGGATGTTATTAAAGGTGTCGATGCCGTCGTACTGTGCCCACCACACCATCTGGGGATAGTGCAGGTAGTTGACCTTACCGGAGTAGGAGAAGGGATAGATCTCGTAGCCGTCTGCGTTCTTGGCGTAGGTACCGTTGCCCAAAGTCTTCATCTGATCCATCAGGGCAAACATCTCAGCGGTGGTCTTGGGCACAGACAGATTGTATTGGGCAAACAGAGATTTGTTGTACACAATGCCCTCAACGCCGGATGCCCAGTTTACAAAATACTGCTTGCCGTCACCGTAGCCTTTGTCAGCGCCGCCCCAGGTACAGGCGGAGAGGCTGTAGGGGTACACCAGCTCCTTGAGCGTCTTGTCGGTGTTGTAGCCTTCCAGCGGTGCGTTGTAAAGATCGCTCAGATCCGCATAGGCTCTTTCGTAGCCATCCACATAGTAAGCGGTGGCCAGGTTCTTCATTGCCAGGTTGTTGATATCGAAGATCACGTCGATATCGTTATTTTTGGGACCTGCCAGCAGGGCGGTTTCCGTCCAGTCACTGGAATTGGACTTGACCACCATGGTGTCGATGCCGGTCTTGGCCTCAAAGGCCTCCGCCAGCTTGTGGGCAAACTTGTCGCCGTAGCCCTTGTTTTCCACACCGATCTGCAGTGTTTCCGCAGTGGCCTTTCCGCCGCCACCGCCGCCTCCGGCAGAGCCGCCGCAGCCGACCAGCGCCACAGACGCGGTCATTACCAGCGCCAGGATCACGGAAATTGCTTTTTTCTTCATGTTCATTTTGAATACCTCCATTCAAGTTTTTCCTGTATATATCCTTCGTGTTTTTAATAAATCGGCACCGAAACCAGTGCGTAAGATGCTCTGTAACGGTCACTTTTGCCATCCGTCCAGGACCCCGGCAGCTCGAACGTGTAGGGCCCGACGCTTTCCGGCTCTTCCTCATCCGCCGTATGGTGGGGACCGAAAAGATTGCGGTTGCTGACCGTCAGCTCCAGTTCGATCTCGTTTTCTCCGATGCGGGCAAATTCCGAAATATCCAGCCGATCGTCAAACAGCAGTGTTCCTGCCTGTTTTCCGTTGACCCACACCTTCATTGCCTGGAAGCGGCCTGTAAATTCCAGGATCACATCGGTCTTTTCCAGTGTGACCTTCCGCTTCAGGCGCATGGTGCCGGCAAAAAACGGATAACCCTGGGTTACCGGATTTTCCACGGTTTTGGGCGGCATCCCAATGCTGAAATCCTCTCCCAGCAACACGCCCTGCCGCTGACTCTTTTGGAAGGACTGTCCGTACACACCGAAGGGGCCTGCCAGGTAAAGCGGCTCCAGCTCTGTATCGTAGCTCAGGCAGTTGCGCAGTGTCTCCGTCACGCCTTCGCCAAACAGTGCGTAATACACATCCTCGCTTTGATAAAAGCGCATGGTGCGAATGATCTCGTTTTCCCCCTCCTGCACAAATTCCGAAATGTCGCCGATCAAAAATTCGTGCTCTCTGTGCCAGGGGGTGGTCAGTTCTATGTACTTTCCGTTCACATACAGCCGGGCGCTGTCGCTGTCCTCCGCGATCACCGCCATACGGGGCGGCTTTTGGGTGACACGGAAGGTATTTTTAATGTAAAGCGCGCCTTCGTACCGCTCCTGCAAAAGCTGCTGGAACACACCGGTGCAGGGAAGTTCCTCACTGTAATGCACACCGTCTTTGGAATAGCAAACGGTATCCAGCGGCAGATAATTTTCCGTAACAGCGGAAATCTCTGCCCGGGGAGACAGGTGCAGTACCTCTTTTTCCGGCTCTTCCTCTACCGGCTGATCGCTGAAAAACAGAAGCTGTGATGTGCCGGGCTTCAACGTCACATTGGTGGAGACGATCTTGCTTTCCATCCGATCCAGATCCCATTTTTCAAAGGAGCTGTAGCCGTCCTGCAGTTGGTAGCGGACCGTTTTTACTTCCTGTCCGTAGTTTTGCACAAACAGAAACAGGCCCTTTTCCGAGCTGCGCAGAACGCTGTGTACTTTTTCTGCCTTTTCCGTCAGCACATAAGGCAGGGTCTTTTTCAGCTGCTCATAGGTGATATTGCTCTTTAAGTACTCATAGCTGAAGGGCTCACCCTCCAAATACCCGGGCTTTTCCCCCAGCAGCAGGATCTTGCCGCCGTTTTCCACATACTGCCGAATCAGCTTTTCCGTATGGCTTCCCATGGTGTAGCAGGTGGGGATCAGCAGGTAATCGTAGGCACACAGGCCACAGCCGATCCGGCTGCCCTTTACAAAGCCATCCTCTTCCAAAAGGGTCTCATCCAGCAGGTGGTAGGGGATCTGATCGGCTGCCAGCATTTCCATTTGTGCCGTAAATGCCTTTTCCAGCTTTTCCAGTCCGTTGCCCGGCTGTACGTCCAGATCCTTGTAATCGAAATAGGCGCTGCGCATAGGATGGAGCATTCCGATCCGTACCGGCTCACTGCTGTTTGCCAGCAGATAGCCCAGGCGGGTAAAATAATCGTTAAATTCTTTAAAATAATCGTTGATCCAGGGATTGATCCCGGAAAAATGGGGGGGATAGTCCCGTTTGCGCTGGCCGTGCTCCGCATAGGGGATCAAGTGCTGACAGGTGCGGTTCACACCGCCCACATACTGAAAATCGCCGATCCTTTTCAGCTCCGCAGGTGTAACATCCCAGCCACAGCAGCCATAGGTTTCGCTGAGCACCTGCTTTTTGCCGTACTGCGCGGCCACACTGCTGATCTGCTTCAAAGAGAGCTTATTGCCCACCCAGCGGTTCAGCCAGTCGATGCCCGGTATATGCATATATTTGTAAAACGGCATTACACCGGCACAGCAGCTCATCTGACCGCTGAGGCTCTGCTCCTCCACATAGTGGCCGGTCAGCTTCACCCCGTGATCCTCACACCAGTTGTAGATCTTTTCGCCGAAGCTGTGGACCATCAGCCGGTGCATCGTGTACCAGTAGCGGTAGCGGAAGGTGCGGTAGCCCTCCTTTTCCACAAACAGAAGCCCCAAGCTGTCCAGCACGTCCTCTCCGTACTGCCGCCGAAATTCCTCCGGCATGACCCTTGTATAGGCAACGCCCCAACGGTAATACTGAGGTTCATCGGTAAAAAAGCCTGCAACCCGCTCACGGAGCTTCTCCCCGTAATGCTGCGCGTATTTTTCGTGGGTATGCTCCAGGAATCGGTCTACCACCTTCGCGTCCAAAATATCCGCGGTGGATGGAGAGATGTTCAAATAAAGATTCAGGCATTGATCCTGGGTATGCCCGGTCACACGACACAGCTTTTCACCGGCCAGGCTGTAGCACAGCCAGGCATCCTTGTCGCAGGGGCCTATTTTATAGGTAATGTGGGCATCCCGATTTTCCTCGTCCTCCAAAAGCTTGCCGCCGGCAAATCCGCTGGGCCAGCCGTTCTCGTCATACATCCAGGCCTGCATTCCCAGCTTTTCCGCTTCTTCCACACAGGCATCCGTTACCTGCATCCACTCTTCCTGCAAATACGGTGTGCGCAGACCGCCCCGTGCGTGCATAAAAAAGCCGCCGATGCCCTGATCCTTCATCCACCGAATTTGCCGGGTCAGTATATCCTTATCAAGCTGATCGTTCCAGGACCAAAACGGGATGCTTTGGTATTGCGCGGGAAGATCCTCTAAATCTTTTAATATCTGCATCATACGATACTCCCTGTATTTTATGATCGTTCAATTTTATTTTAGCAGTACAGCAAGGGTTTATCTTGCGTATTTATATCTGATTTGTGTGATTTTTTCTGTTTTTATAAAATTTTTCCATTTTTAGCGGCTTTTGTCCCCGTTTCACAAAAAACAAAGAGCACCTTGCTTGTTTTTTAAGCAAAGTGCTCTTTTGTATTCCTGCGCAAGGGAAGCTTTCCGTTCTGCAAGCTGCCTTTGTGCTATTTTATATCTCTTTATCTCATGTGTTTTCTGACGGTTTTTTTCTGTTTTTTTATATAGCCTTTCTCTGCGTATCCGGTCAGTCTCTTTTGCTTTGGCGGGATTTTCGGTATTCCTTGGGGGTCATGGTGTACTCCTCCTTGAAGATCCGCAAAAAGTGACTGAGACTGTCAAAGCCCACGATCTCCGCAATGCGGGTGATTTGGTAGTCCGCATTTGCCAAAAGCTGGGCGGCATAGGCAAGCTTCTGCTTTTTCTGATACTGGATAATGGTCATACCGGTGTATTCCTTAAATTCCTTGATCAGCTTGCATTTTGCCACCGGATATTGCCCGTAAATTTCCTGTACACGGGTGGTCAGGTAGGTGTAATTGTTCAGCTTTGTGACCAGGTCCACCACATAGTCGTTTTTTGCCTCGTTGGGGGCTGTCTCATTGCGAAACATCAGAAGGGTGATCACATTGTACAGAAATAAACACACTTTTTGATACTCATCGTCTTGCCGCACCAATTGGTTGGCCAGCTTATAGATATAGGCGTATTCCACATCTGTCAGGCGGCAGGAAAGGCAGTCTTTTCTGCCGAAGCAATTACGTAAAAAAGGATTTTCCTCAAAAAAGCGGTTGAAAAAGCTTTTCTTTGCAAAAAAGCTGAAGTGCACGCTTTGAGGTGTTGCTCTGTAGATGCCGTGGCTCTGACCGGGCTTGAAGAAATAGACCGTATTTCTGCCGATGCGCTTTTCTTCGCCATTGTAATAATGGTAATAATCGCCCCCGGCTAAGATGAAAAGCTCGTAAAAATCCTCATGGGTGTGGACATCCACATCTGCCGCACACCAAACATAGTCATAATCCTTTTCCTTGCGCAATACGTGGTCTTCAAAGTGGTTTTTTGCGCAGCGCTCCAAATTAAACCGCATAGTTCCTCCCCTCCTGATTAATGAATTTCAAGCGATATAAATTCCTGAAGGAATTTTCGATATGCGCTAACGCGCTCGATATGTGCTAACGCACTCGATATGCCTTGCGGCGCGACTTGTTGCCGTCAGGCAACATATCGAAATTCTGCGAAACAGAATTATATCGATTTTGCAACGCAAAAATATCGAGTTTGCCCACGGCAAACATATCGACAAAAAATGAATTTCAATCGATATAAATTCCTGAAGGAATTTTCGATATGCGCTAACGCGCTCGATATGTGCTGCCGCACTCGATATGCCCTGCGGGGCGAGAGAGGCTTGTTGCCGTCAGGCAACATATCGAAATTCTGCGAAACAGAATTATATCGATTTTGCAAAGCAAAAATATCGAGTTTGCCCACGGCAAACATATCGACAAAAAAGCAGTCATACGAAATATTTTTCGTATGGATCATCGGTTACTGCAGGGGAGCCTTTTAATCCCGGATGATCTGGCCGCCGTTAAGCCACTGTACATTTTCAAACATCCGGAAATCCGCGAATCTGGGGGGATTTGCGGAAGCACGGTCAAATACCTTGCCGGCAAGCTGTGCCTTTTTTTCCTCCACCGCGTACCAAAGATCCAGTGTAATGGTCTCGCACTCCCGAATATCCGGGATCAAGATGCCTCCATCCTGATAAAGGATCTTTTCCGCGCCTGCAATATCCCCACCGTCTGTCAGCGCAAAGCCATAGTAGACCTTACAGCGGGGCTCCTCCCGCAGGTTTTCGGGCATAGACTCGTACACCCGCTTTAAATCGTCGAAGCGGCGGTTTTCATACAAACAGCGCAGGGTCTGCTTCGCCAGTGACACATCGTGCGGGCGCATTTCGTAGGCTTTGAGCATATTGAAAACCTCTTTTTGATGCGCGCCCATATCCCGATACAGGATGGAAAGGGCATAAAGCGCCCAGGGAGAACAGCTGAGGCTCAGGGATTTTTCCAGCATGGTTTCTGCCCGTTCGTAGTCCTTTTCAATAAAGGTATTCAGGCCCAGCTGCAGCCAGGCGAACCAGTTATCCTGATCCTTTTCCCTGACAGCCTGCTTCAGCCGTTCTGTCCATTCCGGCTGGCACATATAGGAAACAGGGGGCTCTGACGGGTCATACACACCGATGGTGCCCTGTTCCAAAAGGGACAGCCAGGGCATCTGCTCGCTGCTCAGCGCGCCGAAATCCAGGTAGTCACACATGGATTCCTCGCCGGCACGGCGTCTTCGCTCCTGCTCCAGCGCACCCCATCCGTCGGCACGGAACAATATCTCCTCCGCCGGGCTTTTTGCCATAGGCTTGGTGGCCTGCAGCATCAGCTCCAGCTCCTCCTCGGAAATCAGGCTGTCCAGACAGCTTGCCGCCTCCTGCTTGGCGCTTTCCCAGTCGCCGTGTGCTCTTTTGGGGTCGGTCTGAATGGCACCGTATGCCTCCACCCACTCCCAAACCGTCTTGGGCGGCATCGGCAGACATTCATACTGGGTCTTGGCAATGCCCGCCTGTATCTCATTATAACTGCCGGATGCATCATCCGCAGTAAGAAAGTTTTTCCAGCGGTCGCCGCCGGCACTGTTGCCCCAAACAAACAGCTTGCGGCCCTTTAACCGTTTTGTGGAGGTCTGCACCAAACCGTAGCCATTTGCATCCACCTGGCAGATAAATTTCCGTTCCTTGGTGGGAATATTCCAAAAATAGTCAATGGAAATAATATTATTCAGGGGGTATGTAATGTCGATGCCGTTATATTCCGGCACGGCGATCTTCACCGGGTGGGAATCCCGGGCGGTAAAGGTGTTGGTCACCGGCACGATCACCCGATTTCCGGGCACATCGGGGGCTGCAATGTTGCTCCACCAGTACATCGGCACCACTTTAAATTGGGGATTTACGATCTTGGTCCGCACAAACAGCAGCCGTGAGCCCTCCGGCAGGAAGAAATCCATCTGATACACGATGCCGCGAATACGCTCATACTGGTAAAAACGCAGTACCGGTGTTCCGTCCGGCAGCTTGGTGCGGGCGGTGTGCATCCAGTCGCAGGTGAAGGCATTATGCCCCACATAGCCGCAGTTCCACTCCACGCCGCCACTCATCCAGGCATTGCGCACCCCCAAATGACAGGGCCGCACCACAGAATTGACAAAAAGCAGTTCTTTTCCCGCCGCCTTGTCAAACAGAGAGTGGAGCTTTCCGCCAAACTGGGGCAGAAATGTGGCCCGCAGGTACTCATTTTCCAGCACCACCGTCACCTGCTCCCGATCCTGCAGCTTGCGGGTGTAGTTATCCTGGGCCTTGTAGGGGAAGCCGTACTCTACCATTCCGTAGTTGACAAACAGCTCGTCCTCTTCCCCCAATTCAAACTCATCCTGCATAAAGGTCAGACGCAGATTTTCGGAAATAGAGGGCAGGGTGCTCTCTCCGTTAAAATCCACACTGGGAATATTCATTTTTTCCACATACAGCTGTGTCATTTTGATCTTCCTCCCCTTAACCTTTGGCAAGCACGCCGTCTTTTCTGTAACGGAAAAGACCTACGATAATAGAAATGATATTGAAAACCTCACAGATGATGCCGCCCACAGAGGGTACAGTGCAATTATAGATCAGCCAGCAGGGGGAATCACCCAGCTTTAAAAGCCGAAGCATATTCTCCTTTTTCATATACATTGCCACGGTGCCAAATACCGAGCCCACGATCGGCAAAACATCCGGCCAGGACTGCACGCCCACCGAGCCTGCCAGGATCGCGGCGCACAACAGCACCCAAAGCCACGCCGGATGCTCCAGCCATTTTTTCTCCCCGCTGAAATAAAAGATCATATTGCGCAGCAGAAAAACGCCGTTGAGATACACCGCCGGCCAGCTTTGCAGCAGCAGGTAGCTGAGCAAAAAGAAGGTAGAGCCCGCTGTTTGCATCAGAAGGATCTGCTTTCTGGTTTTCATTTGAAACGACACAATGGTCAAAAGCATACCCACGATGCTTAGAATCTGCCCAAACGTATCCATTTTTTGCACTCCCATCCCTTGGTTGTAGGGTTTTTTATTGTTTCTATCTTCTTTTTAGCATAATTTTGCGCAAAAAACAATACCGTTTGCGCATAAATTTGCGCATCAAAAATGCATCAAATCCTTGCAATCGTTTCTAAATCATGCTATGATACCAATAAAATTGACAGACGAAAGACGGAAACCGCCCAGCTCGCCTGAAATCCCGAAATATTATAATCTGTCGGCAGCGCCGACACCTTGTATAAATGAATTGCCTGACGGCATGAATTGCATAAATGCATGAATTGCGGTTTCACCCCATGAATTGCGCTGCGGCGCATAAGGCTTTGGCAATTCAATTCATGTTGCTTTGCAACAATTCATGATGACTTGTCATCAATTCATGGCAAAGCCAATTCATCAAATTCAATCAAAATAATTATAATCGTCGGCTCTGCCGACACCATCGTTTTCATCTTTCATCTTTCCACTTAAAAACAATCGGAGGAATGTTTATGATTTCCACGCGGGAGCTTGCAGAATTGGCAGGCGTCAGCCAATCCACCATCTCCAGATGCCTGAACGATCACCCCTCCATATCCTTTGAAACCAAGCAGCGGGTACGGAAGCTGGCACTGCAATACGGCTACGTAGACCATACGAAAGGAAAAAAAGCCCTGCTCTCCGGCAAGCGGAGAACGATCGGCATTTTGGTCACCGGCAGAGCCTTTTTTGACGACCTTTTCATCCATTACACCCTGAATCTGCTGATGTCCAAGGCCGCCGAAAAGAACTTCTACACCATTCCGCTGCCCCTGTCCTCCCACGAAGAGGGCGGCCTTGAAAAGCTGCAGGATCTGATCCGACTGAATATTGTGGACAGCTTCATCATTCTGCACCGCCATTTTGACCAGGAGCTGCATCAATATCTGAAGGATATCGGCATTCCCCATATCTACCTGCTCCACTGCTCCCGCAATTCTTACCAGGCGGTGGATATTGTGGATTCGGATAACTACGCCGGAGGCTATTTGGGTACACAGCACTTGATTTCCCACGGTCACAAAGACATTCTCACAGTCACCTGTCCCTACCGTGAATACGAGGACCGCACCGACGGCTACCGTCAGGCGCTTACAGAACACGGCATTTCCTTCCGACAGGAGCTGGTGCTGACAGTTGATGCCACATACGAAAGCGCGTATCAGGCGGTGAAAGATCATATAAACCTGATTCGTCAGGTCAGCGCCATCTATGTGCAAAGCGATATCCTGGCACTGGGTGTTGCCAACGCCCTGCAGGATATGGGCATGCAGATCCCCGGGGATATTTCCCTGATCGGCTCTGACGGCTATGCACTGGGGAATATCTCTCACCCCCAACTGGACAGCGTGGCCCATCCCACCGAAGAACTGGCAGAGCTGGCACTTTCCCGATTGGTGGAGATCTCGGAAAAAAAGCAGCAAATTCCCCGTCAGATCCTTTTAAGACCTTATATTATAGAGCGCGGCTCTGTCATAAGAAAGGAAGATCCGATGATGATGCCCATATCCGAACAGGAATTACAGGAACGCATCCGCTTAAATCACCTGCGCCTTTCCACCGGCGTTTACTATAGCATTGAGGATATTTTTTCCCCGGCGCATTACGACTGGTACGGAGATAAAGAAGGGCGCGCATTATTGGCATTTATGTGTCACTATAAAATAAACGGCAGCATCATCCCCTGTATGGAACAAATGCTGGCGCAGCTGCCGGCGCGTTTGAATCCCCAAGGCTACTTTGGACCGATCCTGGATCACGAAATTCAGGAGCAGCAGCTTTCCGGTCATTCCTGGCTGCTGCGGGGACTTTGCGAGCATTACGAGGTATTTGGGGACGATGCCTGCCTGCAGACAGTCCGCAGGATCGTTGAAAACCTGTTCCTGCCAAAGCGGGGCAGATTCTCCTCCTACCCTGTTCACCGTAATATGACAAAAGAGGGTGGTGTCAGCGGCAGTCAGCTCGGTATCTTAGACGGCTGGATCTTATCCACCGATGTGGGCTGTGCCTTTATGAGCATTGACGGACTTTCCCACGCCTACAAGATCACAAAAGATGCCCGCATCAAAGAGCTTTTGGAGGAGATGACCGCCGTATATCTGGGCATCGACAAGGTCGCTCTGCAGGTGCAGACCCACTGCACACTCACTGCCGCCCGTGGTATGGTGCGTATGTATCAGGAAACCGGCGACAAAGCCTTTTTGGACGGTGCTGAGGCCATTGCCACCCTTTACTTTGAAGGGGGCGGTATGACCGCGACCTACCAAAACCTGAACTGGTGGGGACGGCCGGACAGCTGGACTGAGCCCTGTGCCATTGTGGACTCTATGATGCTTGCCGGGGAACTGTACAAGCTGACCCGTAAGGAACACTACCGCACCCTGGCCGCCCGCATTTATCACAACGGTCTTGCCACCGCCCAGCGGGACAACGGCGGTGCCGGCACCGATTCCGGGGTAAACGAAAAGGGCACGGATACCCTGATCGCAGGAATGTACGAGGCGTTTTTTTGCTGTACGATGCGGCTTGCGGAAGGTCTTTGGTACGTCCATAGCAACAAGGAGCTGTTTGCTGCCCGGGTAGAAGGCAAGGTCACAAAAAAAGGTCGGGTCTACACCGACGGCGATATACTCTATGCCCAGGTCAGCGGCGGCGGGGAAGCCTACGCCGAAAAGCAGGTGACTGTGGATGATCTCGTGCTTTCCCCCCTGATTAAATTCTATAAAGTCCCCCAAAAAATCATCGAAACCACAAAACAGAAGATCCTGTTCTGATATCATCCCTGATTTAGTTGAAAGATGAAAGTGGAAAGTGGCAGGGGACGGGTTATAGTCCCCTGCCATTCCGAGACCGGTTCGCAAACCGGTCGTGGGAATCCGTTTTCTTGCGGTGCAAAGCACCGCGCCGCCTTTGGCGGCAAGGGATGCGGATTGCCACGCACCTACGGTGCTCGCAATGACATACGGGCGGCATTTTTGCCGCCCGTAATTATTTAAATCGTCGGCTTCGCCGACACCATCACTTTTCACTTTTCTCTTTTCACCTTTCACTTTTCACTTAAAAAAGCGGGACGAAACCGTCCCGCTTTTTTATTTTTTATCCCTTCACCGCACCGGCGGCAACGCCCTTGATGATATGCTTCTGACAGAACATATACACCACGATGATGGGAATGATGGAAAGCATAATGACTGCCATCGTCGCACCCATATCCACCGTGCCGTAGCTGCCCTTCAGGTATTGCACATGGATGGGGATGGTCATATATTTGGTGCGGTCCAGCACCAAATAGGGGAGCAGATAGTCATTCCACACCCACATTACTTCCAAAATGCCCACGGAGATCAGACTGGGCTTCAGCATAGGCAGTACCACATGGAAGAACACCCGTACCGGTCCGCAGCCGTCAATGACTGCCGCCTCCTCGATGCCCTTGGGGATGCCCTTTACAAAGCCCACAAACATAAAGATGGCAAGACCTGCACCAAAGCCCACATAGATCACAGGGATGGTATAGGGGGTATTCAGGCTCAGCTTATGTGCGGTAAAGCTCAGGGTAAACATGACCATCTGGAAGGGGACGATCATGGAAAACAGGCACAGATAATAGAAGAATTTGGAGAATTTATCCGCAACACGGGCAATATACCAGGCGGTCATTGCACAGCACAGCAGAATCAGCCCCACGGATGCCACCGTGATCAGGGTGCTGTAGGCTACCGACTTTAAGAAGGGGTAGTTGCCGAAGGTAAAGCCCTTGAGATAATTACTAAAGCCCGCAAAGCTCTCCCCGTTGGGCAGGGCGAAGGCATCCAGGTTGATGGCTGCATTGGTTTTGAAGGAATTGATCAGCACGCTGAATACCGGAAACAGCCACAAAAGGGACAATGCCGCAAAGAAGCAGGTGAGCAGGGTACTGCCCACAGATCTCTTTTTAATACGGTTTTTCATTATTGCTCAACCTCCTTCCGTCTGGTTGCCCACTGCTGGGTCAGCGCCAGCACCGCCACAAGAATGAAGAAGATCACAGCCTTTGCCTGGGCTACGCCGTGGAAATTCTTATTGATGTTGTAGGTGGAGTAGATGTTCAGCGCCAAAAGCTCTGTGGTGTTGATCTTCGCCATGGCCACCTTATCTATGATTTGGGGCAGACCGCCGGTCAGCGCCAGGTTTTGGTCGAACAGCTTGAAGGAATTGGTCAGGGTCAGGAAGGTGCAAATGGTGATGGAGGGCATCACGTTGGGCAGGATCACCCGGCGCAGCGTTTGTCCCTTGGTGGCGCCGTCGATATGTGCCGCTTCCAGCATATCCCCCGGCACTGCCTGCAGGCCTGCGATGTAAATGATCATCATATAGCCGATCTGCTGCCACGCCACCAGAATCACCAGACCCCAGAAGCCGTATGTTTGGTTTGCGGTCAGATAGGTGCTGTAGGCCTTTAAAATGCCGTCAAAAATCAAGCTCCAAATATAACCCAGCACCACGCCGCCGATCAGGTTGGGCATAAAGAAAACCGTGCGGAACAAATTGGAGCCCTTCATCTTTTGGGTCAGCGCATAGGCGATAAAAAACGCCACCACGTTGATCAGGATGATGGATACCACCGCGAAGGAAGCAGTGTTCCAAAAGGCGTTGATAAAGCCCGGGTCCTTCAGTGCCTTTGCATAGTTTTCCGTACCCACATACTGGGCATCGGTCAAAATATTGAATTTACAAAAGGACAAATAGATGCCCTGAATAAACGGCCACAAAAACCCAATGCAAAAGCACAAAAAGGTGGGCAGCACAAACAGGGGGAACCACCGCTGAATGGGACGTTTCGTCAAGCGGCAGTCTGCGGAATACTTCTTTTTTCTACGAAGCACGATACTTTCCTCACTTTCATTTTTTCCTGCGTGAAGAAAAAACACTCTCTTTATTTATTATATAGTGTACAGAATGCTTTTTCTTCATGCAGATACTTGCGGGACAAAGACCCGCCTCCTACTACCTTGTTAAGACGAAAAGTATTCGTCATTGTTATGAAGGAGCACCACCAACGCCTCCCCTGCAGGGGAGGTGGCTCGCCGTAAGGCGAGACGGAGGGGTTAAAGGAGTTTTCGGAATTTATCGGGATGTATAAGAAAGATCATCCCTCCGTAAACCCCTCAGTCAGCTTTGCTGACAGCTCCCCTACAGGGGAGCCGTAAGCAACCTCCCCAGTACGGTAATGAGAAAATAAATTTTATGCCTTAATAAGGTAATGCTCTGAGGGGTGGGCAGATGCCCACCCCTTGCTTTAATATTAGCCTTGTGCGTTGTACTCGATGGCCCAGCCGGTGACGTAAGCGTCAACGACCTTCTGCCAGTTGTCGTCAGTCTGATCTGCGGAGTATGCAGCCAGAGCGGAAACGATGCCGGCTCTCCAGCTATCCACGTTGGGTGTTACGGTGAAGGCCCAGGTTACAGGGTACTTGCCTGCGTTCACCAGCTCCACGCCGTCGTTTGCAAAGATGTTGGTCACTTCGGGAGCGTTCTTGAAGGGAACAGCGCCGAACTGGTCAACCAGCAGCTGCAGACCCTCTTCAGAGGTCACCACGTAGTTCAGGAAGTCCAGGGTCGCCTTGATGTCCGCCTCGGAAGCCTTGGCGTTGACACACCAGTAGTTCTCAGAACCGGTGCACAGGCCGGAATTCTCTTCGCCTTCCACGCCGCAGTAGATGGGGATCATCTGCAGGTTGGCGGGATCCATATTGTACTTCTCACCGATCAGGTTGCCGTATTCCCAAGTGCCCTGCTGCCAGAACACTGCCTTGCCGGTGCCGAACTCTGCCTGGCTCATATCGCCGGTAGCAGTGGTCAGCTCTACGGGATTCACAGCGGAATTGTTGATATACAGATCCCAAATGTTTCTGTAGTTGTTCATATAAGCGCCGGTAACGGTAGCGGGCTGGCCGGTAACGTTGTTGTCGCGGAACTCATAGAACAGAGGCATATTGGTCAGGTGGCCGGAGAATCTCCAGGAAGAGGAGCTGTCCAGACCTGCGGAAGCGAAGGCATCAAAGCCCAGCTCATCAGCACGGGCGTGGATGTCCTCAGCAATGGTCTTCAGGGACTCGAAGTTGGTGATCTGGTCTACGGTGTAGCCTGCATCGCCCAGCAGCTTGGTGTTGACGATGATGCCGTAGGTCTCGGTGCAGTATGCAACAGCCTTGACCTTGCCGTCAGCGTCGGTCATGGTGAAGTCGCTGGAAGTCAGAGCCTTTACGAATTCAGCGTCGGTCAGGTCCAGAGTGTATTCGGACCAGTTTTCCAGAGCAATGGCGTTGCCGCACTGGAACAGGGTGGGTGCAGAGTCCTTGGCCATATCATTGGTCAGAGTGCTGTCGTAGGTGCCGGAAGCGGCGGTAACGATCTTCACTTCTACACCGGTCTTCTCGGTGTATGCCTTAGCGAACTCCTGCCATGCAGCATCAGCCTCGGGCTTGAAGTTCAGGTAGTAGACAGAGCCCTTGGCGGTTTCGCCGCCCTCGACAGGCTTGTCGGTCTCGGTCTTCTTCTCGCCGCAGGCAACCAGGCCAACGACTAAAACAAGAGCCAACAGTAATGCGATAAGTTTCTTCATTTTTTGTTTCCTCCTTATGTTGTTCGGGACTTTTAATTTTGCGCCGTTTTGGGTAACGTTTCGTCCCTTTGTATAGAATACAACATCATATAGATGGTGTCAACTGTTTAACCTGCACAAAAAACCGCCAATTCTTTTGTACTCAATTACCCTGAAAATGTGAGAATTTTGCCTGTCAAAAACAACTGTCCGCCGTTTATATACATTGCCCCAAATTTCCCATTTTACACCTTTTTTCAGTCACAAAAAATGTCTGTTGCTCTTTTGCCCTCCTTGCGTTATAATGGAAAATGATAAAATAGGAGGGATATGGGATGGAGTATTTAGAGCTTACCGTATCTACGAGCCCCCGAGGCATCGACACCGTGGTGAACCTCCTGACCGCCGCCGGCTTTGAGGACCTGGTCATTGAGGACCAGCAGGAATTTGAAGCCTTTTTAGAGGAAAACCGCGCCTACTGGGATTATATTGACGAAGGCCTGGAAGAAAAGCTGCAGGGCCTTTCTCAAATCAAGCTGTATATTGAAAAAGAGGACCGTGCCGCCCTTTCCCGCATCCAGACCCTTTTGGAAGACCTGCGGAAAAAGCAGGATATCAAGCTGGGCAGCCTGGCGCTGAAGGTGGAGGCGCTGCCGGAAACCGACTGGTCGGAAAGCTGGAAGGAAAACTATCCCCCCCAGCCGGTGGGTCAAAAGCTGATCGTTCTGCCTTACTGGATGGCAGATGAAACCCAGGGGCGTCTGCCGGTGATCCTGGACCCGGGTCTGACCTTTGGTACCGGTGCCCATCCCTCCACCCGTATGGTGATGGAGTTTATGGAGGAGCTGCCCCTTCAGGGCGCCCATTGCCTGGATCTTGGCAGCGGAAGCGGTATTTTGTCCATCGCGGCGCTTCGTTTGGGCGCGGAAAGTGCCACCGGTGTGGACATCGACCCCAAAGCTGAGGATATCGCCCGGGAAAACGCCGCCTATAACGGCTACGACGCCGGATGCTTCACCGCACTGACCGGCAACGTCACCGCCGACAAAAAGCTGATGGGCACCCTGCAAAATAAGACCTACAAGCTGGTGCTTGTAAACATCGTGGCAGATGTGATCATCGGTCTTGCCCCCGTTTTGCCCCAATTTTTGCAGAAAGACAGCATTTTACTGCTCTCCGGAATCCTGGATACCCGTTTGCAGGACGTTTTGCAGGCGTTGAATGCGGCAAAATTAGAGGTTTTGGAGCAAAAGGCGCAGGAAGACTGGAGAAGCCTGAAAGTGAGGAAAATCCAATGAGCATTCCCTATCGCACCAGAAACAGAATAAAGCGCTTTGCCCTTGTACTGCTGGTGCTGTGCATCATCGCAGTGGTGGTAGGGGCGTGCTGGTTGATCTGGCTGGGCCGCTTTGTGGTCTACACCCGCGACCACGGGGCAAAATTGGACTTTTCCATGTCCAGTGCCCAGCTGAAGGGGGAATTTGCCCGCAAGCCCATTATCGAAAATCCCATCTCCATTTATTATAATGAGGGGGAAAACGCCATCAGCACCGGACGGGAGCTGGAGCAGATGAATGGCTACTACATCACCCGTGAGGATCTGGAAAACAACTTTGACCTTGTAAAATCACAGGTGCGGATCCTGGAATCCGGAACCCCTGTAATGGTGGATATGAAGAGCATCTACGGCAACTTCTTCTACTCCTCCGCGGTCAGTGACAAGCGTAACGGGGATTTGGATATTGAGGCCATGGACGCCTTTATTAAGAGCCTGAACTCCGCCGGCTTCTACACCATTGCCCGTGTGCCCGCACTGCGGGATTTCCACTACGGCCTTGAAAACGTGCAGTACGGTCTGCCGGTATCCGCCGGCTATCTGTGGATGGATAACGACGGCTGTTACTGGCTCAATCCCGCAAATGACGGCACCGTCAGCTACCTGGCGCAAATTGCCAACGAGCTGAAAAACTTAGGCTTTGACGAGGTGGTATTTTACGATTTCTACGTGCCCACCCACCAGAGCATCGTCTTTAAGGGTGATCGGGCACAGGCACTGAGCAACGCCGCCCAAACCCTGGTCAATACCTGCTCCACAGAGGGCTTTGCCGTCTCCTTTACGGTTTCAAGCAGCTTCGAAGCACCCACCGGCCGCAGCCGCCTCTATTTGGAGGATGCCGTCGCCGCCGATGCCCAAAAGCTTGCAAATCAATTTGAATTTGAAAATCCGGCAGTGCGGGTGGTGTTCCTTACCGATATCCACGATACCCGCTTCGACAGCTTCAGTGTTCTGCGCCCCATTGCCGACGCCGAGTAAAAATGCTGAAAGAACAGATAAAGAATCGAACCATTTTAATATACAGCCTTCTTGGGCTTTTAGGGCTTTTGCTCCTTGTGGTGATGACCGTGGTGCTGTGCACCCCCTCTTCCCCGGAACAGGAAAAGCCCACCCGACCGCCTGTCATCTTTTCTCCCACACTGCCGCCCAATCCCTACACGCCGGAGGATTTTACCCGCAGTGAGGAAGGCTACCTGACCTGCTCCAACGGGGTAATGGGTATTGACGTGTCGGAATTTCAGGGCAATATCCGCTGGGAGGAAGTCAAAGACGCCGGGGTGGAATTTGTGTTCATCCGTGTAGGCGGACGGGGCTACGGCTTTAAAGGCACGCTGTATGAGGATTCCGCCGCCGAAAAAAATTATAAGGGCGCAAAAAAAGCCGGTCTGCAGGTGGGTGTGTACTTCTTCTCCCAGGCCATCAATCCCCGGGACGCGGTGGAGGAAGCCCGGTATGTACTGCAGCGCATCAAGGGCTGGAAGCTGGACCTGCCGGTGGTGTTTGACTGGGAATACGTCAATAGCTCTGCACGGACCGCCCGTGTGGACCGTCACCGCCTTACCACCATTACCCGCACCTTCTGCGCCCACATCGCGCAGGCAGGCTTTGAACCGATGGTGTATTTCAATATGCACCAGGGCGCAAATCTTTTGTACCTGCCCGCTTTGCAGGATTACCCCTTCTGGCTTGCGTATTACAGCGACGCGCCGGACACGGATTACAAGGTGGATTACTGGCAGTACAGCTACACCGGAAAAGTGCCGGGCATCGACACAGATGTGGACCTGAATTTGTACTTTCCCAATTAGGATAAAATGAATTGCGCTGCGGCGCATACAGGAAAAGGCGGCAGGGGATGCGGATTGCCACGGGCGCAAGCGCCCTCGCAATGACAATTCCTTCGGACGCACGCTCAGCAAAAACCGGGACGGCTTGCCGTCCCGTTTTTTATTCCAAACGTACTGCCACGACGGTGGCATCGTCCTGACCGCTGATCTGCTCGCAGAACAAGATGGCCTCGGCAATGGTCTGCTCCGGCTGACCGCACAGGTCCATACAGCACCGAAAGGCCGCCGACTCGGTCACCCCGTCACTGACGATCCACAGCAATCGTTCTCCCTTTAAAGAGCTGTGCTCTGCCCGTTCCTGTTCCAGGGTAACGGATAAGCCCGGCGGCGGTGTGGATGCCCCCAGCTTCTCCGCCCCATACTTTCCTGTAATATAAGAAGGGGGTGCACCCCATTTATAAAGGGTCAGCTTTCCGCTGCTTAGATCCAATTCCGCCAGATCCACCGTTACCGCGCCGCCCCGTCCCCGCAGGGCACACAGGCTGTTTAAGCTGCGCAGTGCGTAGGAGGCGGGAAAGCCTGCGGTGAGCATTTTTTGCAGCAGTCCCGCGGCGGTTTTTCCCTCCTGCACCGCCCCCAAGCCTGTACCCATACCGTCACACAGCAGTACGTAATATTTACATCCCACCCCTGCAAAATGTACACAGCGGTCACCGCTGTCTGCCTTGGGACGGTTGGAAAACACCCGCACTTTTGGGGTATAGCGGCTCACTGCCGTTTCTGCCCGTCGGGGCAGACGGTCGGAAAGCTCCTGTAAAAAGGCCGCAAGGAAGCTGTACTGCTGTACCACCGCCGCCCGATATTCCATCTGCCGTTCACGGTCGGCGTGGATGGAGCGCAGCTGCTCCTGACAGCGGTGCAGCTCTGCCAGTACCCGCCCGGATTTGCGGCAAATAATGGGCAGCTCCTCCACGGAGATCAGCGGTTTATGCAGTACAACAGACGGAAGACCGCTGAGCCGTTTGGAATCCCGACAGTTCTTTCGGTACGAACAGCCGCTGCAGGCCCGTTCTGTTCCCCGATACATCAGCGCGTCCTCGTCTACCGGGGGCACGTCCGTTTCCATCAGAAGGCTCCTTGTCTGCTGTAAAACCCCTGCCGCCATCTCCAGCCGCACCTGTGTAATGCCGGTCTCTCCCCGTCGGAACACGGTTTTGGGCACACCGGGGATCAGCACCCCGCACACACCGCCCAGCAGCAGTCCCACAGGCGGCTGCAGATCCCAGCTTTTCAGCAGATTCACCACGGCAAAATATGTAAGCACCGGACTGATCGCCCGCAGGGTCTTACTGCATCGGGGCAAAAAACGCACCAAATAAGACAGTGTCAGCACCGCGGTCATCGGTACCGGTGTAACCTGAGAAAGATCCAGCGCCAGGCCGCTGATGGCGGCAGCGGGAAATGCCCCGCCGCTGGTCACCGCACCGGCGGCAATATAGCCCAGTCCCAAATAGGAAACAGGCAATATCTGGGCAAGGGCAAAAACCGCAATGCCGGTAGAAAGCCACTCCAAAAGGGGATTTCTGCCCTGTAACACTCTGTAAAACAGGTAGCTGCAGCCTGCGCCCAAAAAAATGCGGATCAGGTAAATGCCGATGGGGGTAGTATCTAAAAAGGCCAGCTGGAAGCACACCCCGGCGGCCGCCAGCAAAAAGCCAATGATGGCAGGTAAAAGCAGCGGTGCTTTGCGGTATGTACGGGTGGCAGAAAGCAGCAGCCCTACCGGCAGTGCCGCCACGGTCCAAAATGCCCCCACTCTCCCCGCACTGCCCCAAAACAGCCCGTAGCCCAGCACCCCGCCTAAGGTTGCCGAAACCGCCGACCAGCCTCCACAGGCACCCACCAGTGCCATGGGCAGGGGCAGGCAGTAGTTGCGCAGACCGGCGGCACTGAGCACAAAGGCGGCGGCAAAGTAGATGAGCCCCCGGGCAAAGCGATGGATACGGGGGTTTAACAGGTGGCGGCGCAATGCCGTTTTCAGTCTCAAACCCCGATCTTGAGATAGAATCATACAAATCACAGCCTTTCTTTGAAAATTCTATCACCTGCAAAGCAATTTTTTTGTCGGAAAGCCCCCCGAAATCAGAAAGATTCTTGCACTATGAGAAAGAAAGGTGTATAATGGTAAAAGGAAAAGTACGGGGGTGAGATCATGGCTGTAGAGTACGAATTAAAATTCAGGGCCGAGTGCAGTGTTTTGCAGGCGCTGAGCAAGGCGTTCCCTGCGGATCACGTGCATTTTGAAATGCAGACCACCTATTACGACACCCCCGCCCGCACCCTCTCCGCCAGGCACTACACATTGCGCCTGCGGCAGGAAAACGAGAAAAAAGTATGCACCCTGAAGTCCCCGGCAGAAGGCTACGGACGGCAGGAGCTGGAAATAGAATGCCCCACCATCGAAGAAGGGCTTAAAATGTTATGTAAACTGGATTGTCCCAAGGATTTTCCGTCTTTGGTGGCAGAGGGCGTGCAGGCTGTGTGCGGCGCGAAATTTTCCCGTATTGCCATTCCCGTGATCACCGACTGCTTTCAGGCGGAGCTGGCACTGGACGAAGGCATCCTCTTTTCCAAGGACCGTACAGCCCCCCTTTGCGAGGTGGAGCTGGAATATAAAGGCGGCGACCGTGCAGAGATGACCGCCTATGCCCGAATCCTTGCCACGCTTTACGGCTTGGAGCCGGAGGAGCAAAGCAAATTTGCCCGTGCTCTGCAATTAGGAGAATAAATATGGCCTTTGAAGCTTTTTTTGAAAAATACGACAGATTGTTCCTGTTTGATACAGAAACCACCGGTTTAAGCTTTCAAAACGATGAAATTATTGAATTTGCGGCGGTGGTCGTGGAGCAGGTAAAGGGCGTACCCACCATTATAAAAGAGTATGACGAGCTCATCACCCTCTCTCCCGGCAAGACTGTGCCCCCGGTGATCGTAAACCTGACCGGCATCACCGATGCAGATATTGCCGCCCGCGGTATCCCCAAAAGCCGTGTTTGCGCCGATATTGGGGAAATGATTACGGAAAACACCCTTCTTTTGGCGTATAATGCCCATTTTGACCTGAGTTTTCTTTTCTATTTGCTGATGAAGCACGGAGATCCGGGGATTTTGAAGGGCCTGGATAAAATTGATCTGTACACGGTCTACAAAGACCGCCGCCCATACCCCCACAAGCTGTGCAACGCCATCGAAGCCTACGGCCTGCAGGGCAAGGTCAAAAACTCCCACCGTGCCGTGGACGATGTGATCGCCACCGTGGCGGTGATGGAGGAGATGGAAAAGGAGAAAGCAGATATTCTGCGTTATGTAAACCTATTTGGTTACCATCCCACCTACGGCTTAGGCTCTAAGCCCATCCGTTCTGTGACTTATAAGCCCCAGTATTACGACCATCCCGTACCCCTGTACGAAGCATAAGAGGTATCAACTATGGTAAATGCCGATGCCTATGAATTGGGCACCAACCGTTCCTGTATTCGGGAATTATTTGAATACGGCTTGATGCGCGCCCGGGTGGTGGGCAAGGATCAGGTATACGATTTTTCCCTGGGCAATCCCTGTATTCCTGCCCCGGAGGAAGTCCGTCAGACCATCGAAACTCTGTTGCGGGAGACCGACTCCCTGACCCTGCACGGCTATACCTCCGCAGTGGGGGATTACGAGACCCGCCAGGCCATTGCTGACGATCTGAATCGGCGCTTTGATGCCCACGCACAGGCAGAGGATCTTTTCATCACCTGCGGTGCCGCCCCCGGACTGTGCGCCGTTTTAGGCGGGCTCAGTGTGCCCGGCGGGAAGGTGCTGGCACTTGCCCCTTATTTTCCGGAATACAAGCCCTTTACCTTAGGCGCAGGGCTGGAATTTGACGATGTAAAGGCAGATGTACCTGCCTTTCAGATCCCTTTTGATGCTCTGAAAGAAGCGCTGACGCCCAATGTGGTGGCGCTGATCGTCAACTCCCCCAATAATCCTGCAGGCACGGTCTACACCCGTCAAACCCTTTCCCGTCTTTCCGCACTGCTGACGGAAAAGGCGGCAGAATTTGGTCACCCCATCTATATTATTTCCGACGAGCCCTACAGAGAATTGGTATACGGGGATGCCAAAGTTTCCTTTATTCCCAAGCTGTACAAAGACACCATTGTGTGCTACTCCTATTCCAAATCCCTGTCTTTGCCCGGTGAACGCATCGGCTATGTGTATGTGCCGTCTGCGGCTTCCGACAGCAAGGCCGTATACGGCGCGGTGGCAGGAGCGGCCCGAAAAATGGGCCACGTGTGCGCCCCTTCTCTGTGGCAAAAGGTCATTGCCCGCTGTACAGCCCTTCGTCCCGACCTGCTCTCCTACGACCGCAACCGCCGTGCCCTTTATGAGGGCTTGACGGAGATGGGTTATACCGTTGCCAAGCCGGAGGGTGCGTTCTATCTGTTTGTAAAAGCCCCCAATGGCGACAGCATCGCCTTCAGCCGGCTGGCGAAAAGCCACGACCTGCTGATCGTCCCCGGTGAGGGCTTCGGCTGTGCAGGCTGGGTGCGGCTGTGCTACTGTGTCAGCTACGATACCATTATGGGTAGTCTGCCCATCTTTAAAAAATTGATGGATACGCTGTAAAAAAACAGCACAATGATGAAAAGTGGTGAAGAAATTGACGGAAAAAACCGACTATATCGGCGTTTTTGATTCCGGCGTAGGCGGCATCAGTGTCCTGCGGGAGCTGGTCGCCTGTATGCCCAATGAACGATTTTTATATTTCGGCGACTCCGCCAACGCCCCCTACGGCACAAAGCCGAAGGAGCAGATTTGCCAGCTTGCGCTGAACAATGCAAAGCTGCTGATGGGCTACAATGTCAAGGCCATCGTGGTAGCCTGCAACACCGCCACCGCAGTGGCCATCGACCTTTTGCGGCAGACTTATCCCGACACCATCATCATCGGCATTGAGCCTGCCATTAAGCCCGCAGTACAGCGTTTTCCCAACGGCACACTGGCCATTATGGCCACCCCCGCCACCCTTCAGGGGGAAAAGCTGCAACGCCTGATGGCACAAAATCCCCACAGCAATTTGGTGAAGATCCCCGCCCCGGGGATGGTGGAGCTGGTGGAAGCGGGACTTTCCGACAGTCCTCAGATGGATGCTTTTCTCCACAACCTGTTAGACCCCTACGCCGGCAGGCTGGACGGTCTGATCTTGGGCTGTACCCATTACCCCTTCGCGGTGCGGTCTATCCGACGGGTGCTGGGGGAGCAGACGGTGCTTTTTGACGGCGGTGCCGGCACAGCCCGGGAAACACGCCGCCGCTTAGCAGAAAAAGACCTTCTTTCCCAAGGAAAAGGCGAGGTCGTGATCATCAACAGCAGCGCAGACAAGTCCGTTATGCAGCTGTGCAACACTTTACTGACGGAGGATCATCATGGATAATATCCTGGTAATCGGCATTGCGGGAGGCAGTGGCAGCGGCAAGACCACCCTGACCAAAAAGCTGATCGAAAAATTCGGCGACAACATCACCGTTCTGAGCCACGACAACTATTATAAACGCCACGACGAGCTGACCTACGAGCAGCGGGCACAGCTCAACTACGACGAGCCGGAGGCGCTGGACACCAGCCTGATGGTGTATCAGCTGGATCAGCTGCGCCACGGGCAGGCCATCGACTGTCCTTTATACGATTTTACCCAGCACAACCGCAGTAACGAGACCATCCGCATCAACCCGGAACGGGTGATCCTGGTGGAGGGCATTATGATCTTCGCCAGCGAGGAGCTGCGGAATCTGATGGATATTCGGATCTTTGTGGACACCGACGCGGATATTCGCCTGTGCCGCCGCATCAAGCGGGACGTGACCAAGCGTGGTCGAAGCCTGGAATCGGTAATCGCCCAGTATAAGGCCACCGTGAAACCCATGCACGAAAAGCACGTGGAGCCCAGCAAAAAATACGCCGACCTGGTGGTGCCTGAGGGCGGTAAAAACGAGGTGGCGCTGGATATGATCGAGGGGCGCATCCGCCGTCATTTGGAGGGCTGAGATGGGCATTCCAATGAATACCCTGTGCGTCAAATGCCTCATTAATAAGCACATCGACAACGCCCAAAATTTGGGCACGCAGGCGCAGGCAAACGCCTTTGTGAGGGAAATTCTGCGGCTTTTTTCCGATCAGGAGCAGTGGAATTCCTCTATGATGGGAAAACATATCAACGAGCTCTATGTTCGCCACTACGGCCTGCCCTACGACCGCTTTCAGGAGGAAAAAAGACGCTCCAACGAATATGTAAAGGAACGTCTGCCCCGTATTCGGCAAAAGGTGCAAAATAGCGAAGACCCCATCTACACCGCACTGCAATACGCCATTATGGGCAATTACATCGACTTTTCCGCACTGGGGAAAAACGTCTCCTTCGATACACTGGAGCAAATGCTGGAAGAGCCGGAAAAATTTGCGGTGGACAAAACCGTTTACCGCCAATTCCGGGAGGAATTGTCCCGGGCAGAAACCATGCTTTATATTACCGATAACGCCGGTGAGATCGGCTTTGACATGGTGCTGGCAGAGGAACTGCAGAAGTGTTATGTAAACCTAAAGATCACCTTCTGCGTCCGCGGAAAGCCGGCACTGAACGATGCTATGCGGGAGGATGCGGCCTTTATGGAGCTTCCTTTCCCCGTGATCGACAACGGAAACGATGTAGGAGGCACAGAGCTTTCACTGTGCAATAAAAAGACCCGTGATGCAGTTTCAGGTGCCCACGTGGTGCTGGCAAAGGGAATGGGCAACACCGAAACCCTTTACGGCTGCGGATATAATATTTTCTACGCCTTTTTAGTAAAATGCCCCCGATTTATGGAATTTTTTAAAAAGCCCTTTATGACCACCATGTTCATCCGGGAAGGGCAAGATCAAATATGCGGAGTGATGTAAAAGCCTTCACTGCATTAACCGCAGATTTATACGAATAATACTTCGTATGACTGCCTTTTTGTCGATATGTTTGCCGTGGGCAAACTCGATATTTTTGCTTTGCAAAATCGATATAATTCTGTTTCGCAGAATTTCGATATGTTGCCTAACGGCAACAAGCCCCTCTCGCCCCGCAGGGCATATCGAGTGCGTCAGCACATATCGAGCGCGTCAGCGCATATCGAAAATTCCTTCAGGAATTTATATCGACGAATTTCATTTTTTGTCGATATGTTTGCCGTGGGCAAACTCGATATTTTTGCTTTGCAAAATCGATATAATTCTGTTTCGCAGAATTTCGATATGTTGCCTAACGGCAACAAGTTCGATATAAATCCCTTCTCGCCCCGCAGGGCATATCGAGTGCGTCAGCACATATCGAGCGCGGTAGCGCATATCGAAAATTCCTTCAGGAATTTATATCGACGAAATTCATTTTTATTAAAAATGAATTTCTATACCAACCATAGGGGAAGGGCCTATTGACCCACTTTATATGTTTTATTTTTCTCAAAGCGAGGAATCTTTATGAGCTATTTTTTTAATATCATCTCTTTATTAGGCGGCCTGGCTCTGTTCCTTTTCGGTATGGACACCATGGGCAAATCCCTGGAACGGCTGGCAGGCGGTAAGCTGCAGACCATTCTGGCACGTATGAGCAACACCATTCCCAAGGGCTTTTTACTGGGTATGGCGGCCACGGCGGTGATCCAGTCCTCCTCTGCCACAACGGTGATGGTGGTGGGCTTCGTCAACTCCGGCATTATGACTCTGCGGCAGGCCATCGGCGTGATCATGGGCTCCAACGTGGGCACCACCATCACCTCCTGGCTTTTATCGCTGACCGCACTGGAGGGTGATAGTTTTATCGTTCAGCTCTTTAAGCCCTCCACCTTAGCACCCCTTTTAGCGATCGTGGGCATGGTGCTGTTTATGTTCTTCAAGAGCGAAAAGAAAAAGGGCATCGGCACCATCCTTTTGGGCTTTATGACACTGATGACCGGTATGGAGCTGATGAGTGGCTCTATGGCATTTTTGAAGGAAGAAGCCTGGTTTGCCAAGCTGATGGTATCCTTCTCCAATCCCATTTTGGGTATTTTGGTAGGTGCGGCGCTGACCGCGATCATCCAGTCCTCCTCTGCGTCTGTGGGTATTTTGCAGGGTCTGTGCCTGACCGGTGCGGTCTCTGTAGGCTCTGCACTGCCCATTATTTTAGGTCAGAACATCGGTACTTGTGTGACCGCCATGCTCTCCACTGTAGGCGCAAACCGCAATGCCCGCCGTACCGCGCTGGTGCACCTGTATTTTAACGTGGTGGGTGTTGCACTGATCTCCATTGTTTTCTATGTGGTCAACGCCTTTGCAGACTTTGCCTTCCTGCAGGATACCGCGACCCCCACATCCATCGCCGTGATTCACACCGGCTTTAACCTGCTGGCAACCGCCATACTGCTTCCGATGAACAGAATTTTGGAAAAGCTGGCGTATATGACCATTCCTCAGCAGGCTGTCCATCAGACCCCGGTGCTGCTGGACCAGCGTCTGCTGGCCACCCCTGCCGTTGCGGTGCAGCGGGCCTTTGATGTGGCGGGCAAAATGGCCGTCACTGCACGGGATGCCCTGGAAAAGGCCTTTATGCTTACCAAGAACTTCACCGAGGAGGGCATGGAGGATGTGCAGCATTTGGAGGACCAAACCGACCTGTACGAGGACGCACTGGGCTCTTATCTGGTGCAGCTGACCTCTCAAAATCTGTCGGTTTCCGATAACCGCACCCTGAATATTATGCTCTACACCATCAGTGATCTGGAACGGATCGCTGACCACGCGGTAGCCGTTGCCAAGGCCGGTCAGGAGATGAGTCAAAAGGGTATTCACTTCTCCGCCCAGGCAATGGAAGAGCTGTCTGTGCTGGAACGTGCTGTAATGGACGTGGTCAATACCACCGTTGACGCCTACGAAAAGCAGGATCTGTATCAGGCAATGAAGGTAGAGCCTCAGGAGCAGGTGGTGGATGCCCTGGTAAAGGAAGTCAAATCCCGCCACGTGCGCCGTCTGCGGGACGGTCTTTGCACCGTGGAATACGGCTTTGTGCTGGATGACCTGCTGACCGCCTTTGAACGCAGTGCCGACCACTGCTCCAACGTGGCTGTTGAAATGCTGCAGGTTTCCGAGGGCAAGCTGGAAGCCCACGAATATCTGAACGCCCTGAAGGGCGGTCAGCTGCAGGAGAGTGCTCAGTTCTCCGAGCGGTATAATAAGTACCGTGCAAAGTATTCCTTCCCCGAAGAAAAGTAATTTTCAATGGGCAATCAATAAATCAAAAAACACGGGCGGATGATATCCGCCCCTACGATGTTGAATGAAATCGCGCGATAAAACTCGTAGGGGCGGATATCATCCGCCCGAAAATATTTTAATCTGTCGGCTTTGCCGATTTAAAAATCCGGGATATACTGTGTATCCGCGGCGGATTTTTCCTGGGTAAAGCCCTCTAAACCGTTTAAGAACATCCAGCTGAGCACCCCGTCATACTCCTCATCGGTAACAGTGCGGTCAAAGGGCGCAGGCAGACCTCCCATAGGGGTATACTGGCGCATCAGGCTGACCAAAATCTCCCCTTTGCGGAAGTTTTCCCCTAAAAAGTCCAGCACCTTCAGGGAATTTTCCACCTGTCCCGGCAGGATCAGATGCCGCACGATCACACCTCTGACGATTTTGTCCCCCTGCCACTGAACAGGCCCTACCTGCCGCACCATCTCCCGGATGGCGGCAGCGGCACAGGCAAAATAATCCTCCGCGCCGGAGAGCATTCCTGCCAGCGCGCCATCGGCATACTTCAGATCCGGCAGATAAATATCCACCTTCCCCTCCAAAAGCCTGAGCGCATCTGCTTTTTCATAGCCGCCGCAGTTGTAGACCACCGGCACCGGCAGCTTTTCCTCCAGTGCCCGTGCAACCGTAGGCAGAAAATGGGTAGGGGTGACCAAGTCAATATTTTCCGCACCCTGCCCGATCAGCTCCCACATCATTCGGCGCAGGGTTTTTTCATCGGCAGGCACACCCACCGGTGCGCCGCTGATGGCCTTATTTTGGCAGTATTTACAGCCTAAATTACAGCCACCGAAGAAAATAGCGCCACTGCCGCCGCTGCCTGCCAGTGCAGGCTCTTCCCAGTGGTGGAGCATGGTTTTTGCAACCAACGGGAGATCACCACAGCCGCAAAAGCCCCGCGCATCCTTTGTGCGGTCTGCCCCACATTCCCGGGGACACAGTTTGCAGTTTTTATAGTCCATCTTTCTGTCTCCCCTGCGATGTAATATAAAACCGTAATTTGTTGACGTACGGGCGGATAATATCCGCCCCTACGAGTTCTATCGCACGTTTTCGTTCAGTTTTCCACTTTCCACTTTCAACTTTCCACTAAAATAATGGTCAATGCGGTACGGGCAGGCAGATACACCTGAATGGCCCATTTGCCGGGGGCGATCTCCACAGCCTCATAAGTTTTGTGGTGGATCCGTCCCCAGCCGCCGTAGCAGTAATCGTCGGTGGAGGAGATCACCTGATACGCCCCTTCGTGATGCACCGGCAGCCACATCCCGTCATAGGAACGGGTGGGGTGGAAATTAAAGCCGAAGTAGGTATCCCCCTTGCTGTAGAAGAGCACCTTATCATCGTTGTGCAGGTATAGCTGGCAATCTCCGTAGCCCAGCACCTTCCGCTTTTGCAGAAGATGCACCATATCCCGGTCAAATGCCTGTAAATAGCTGTACTTCAGATTTTCATTATCCGCCAGCGACCACTGACGGCGGCAGTAATGGTAGCTCCAGGAGTTTCCCTCTCTAGGGAAGTCGATCCACTCCGGATGACCAAATTCGTTGCCCATAAAGTTTAGGTAGCCCTCGCCGCCCAGGGTCATGGTGATCAGTCGCAGCATTTTGTGCAGCGCCATGCCCCGATCAATGACCATATTCTGCTGACTTTTCTCCATGCCCCAGTACATCTCCTGATCGCACAGACGGAACATAATGGTCTTATCGCCTACCAAAGCCTGGTCGTGAGACTCACAGTAGCCGATCACCGCCTCTTTAGGACGGCGGCAGGCAAGCTCATAGTAGATGCTGTTTAAGTCCCAGTACTCGTCAGGCGTCTCCTTGAGGAGCTTGATCCACATATCCGGCTCACCCATCGCCAGGCGGTAATCAAAGCCCACGCCCCCCTTGCGGATGGGCAGTGCCAGTCCGGGCATGGCAGAGGTATCCTCTGCGATGGTGATGGCGTTTTTATTCACCTGACGAATAAGCTCATTGGCAAGCTGCAGATAGGTGACCGCCTCCACATCCGTATTCATAGAAAAATACTGATCGTAGCTTGTAAAGGCTGTGCCCAGGCCGTGGTCGTGATACAGCATGGAGGTCACGCCGTCAAAGCGGAAGCCGTCAAAATGGTATTCCTCCATCCAGTACCGCAAATTCGACAGCAAAAAGTGGATCACTTCGTTTTTGTCGTAGTTGAAGCACTTGGTATTCCAGGCGGGATGCTCGCCCCTTGGGCCGTCGTGGAAGAACTGATAGGCCGTGCCGTCAAATTCGTTGATGCCCTCCCGTGTGTTTTTACAGGCGTGGGAATGGACCACGTCCAAAAGCACCGCAATGCCCATACTGTGGGCGTCGTCGATGAGCTTTTTCAGCTCCTCGGGGCGGCCGAAGCGGGAGGACGCGGCGAAGAAATTGGTGACCTGATAGCCAAAGGACGCATAGTAGGGATGCTCCATAATGGCCATAAACTGCAGGGTGTTATAGCCCAGATCCCGAATACGGGGCAGCACGTTGAGCCGAAATTCCTCATAGGTGCCCACCTTGCCCTCTTCCTGGGCCATCCCGATGTGGCACTCGTAAATAAACAGCTTTTTTTGGGGCTTGAATTTTGAGTCTGTCCAGCAGAAATCCTCCTGCGGGTCGTAAATCACGCCGTCCCAGCCGTGGGTCACCGGATCCTGCACCACCCGATGGATATAAAGGGGGATCCGTTCCAGCTCTCCCTGCGGGGTCTTTATAACGGTGCACACCTTCTGCCCGTCCTTCAGGCTGTTCTTTCCCCGCAGAAACAGGGTGAAGACGCCGTTGCCCTCTTTTTTCATCTTATGGCTGTAGCGGTCCCAGTGATTAAAATCTCCGGTCAGATACATCTCGGTGGCGTTAGGGGCCCATTCCCGATAATACCAGCCGTTTGCTCTCTTGTGAAAACCAAAATACAGGTGACCGGATGCAAACTCCTTCAAGGTCTGTCCCTGGGATAAAAGCTGCTTTTTCTTATTTTTATAATTTTTCAGGCGCAGGTCAAAATCCTTCTCGTACATCTTGAGAAGAGGGTCATACTCAAAAATTTGATGCTTCATTTGTTTTCTGCTCCTTTTCTGCGTTCTATATTTAGAGTACCCCCCTTTTTATGATTCGTCAAGTAGAAAATCCTTGTCAATTTTTGTGAAAAACTGCCTGATTTTGAATCATTGTCAAGATGGCAAAGGACCGCTTTTAAATTCCCCCTTTTTCTTTAATTTTAATAATGTATAAATACAAAAAATGCCTTGTTTTTTTTATAAAAATATGTTAAAATTTAAGGTGATAAAATATGGGCAATTTGGCCTGTTTCAAATACCTGAATTTACCGTTTTTTTACACAGAAAGGAGCCCAAAAATGTACTCATCCGACTATGTATGGGCAAAAGTGCTGAACTATTTGGAGGACCGTCTGACCGCCGTGACCGTCTCCACCTGGTTTGATGATGCCAAGGTGGTGGAGCTGACGGAGGAACGGCTGATCCTATACTCTCCCTCTGAGTTTCGGCGTGACATTATTACCCGCCGTTATGCCGACCATATCCACGATGCGCTGAAGGAGATCTTTAATTCCGATGCCAAATTGGTGGTCTATGGGGACGAGGAACTGAACACCTTTCAGTCCAAGGGGAAAAGTCCCACAGCCATGGATTTTAACCCCCAATTCTCCTTTGATAACTTTGTGGTGGGTCCTTCCAACCGATTCGCCCACGGCGCGGCGGTGGCGGTGACCAACACCCCCGGTCAGGTGTATAACCCCCTGTTTATTTACGGCCCTCCCGGCATTGGCAAGACCCACCTGCTGTACGCCATCGCCAACGGCATCCGTAAAAATAACCCGGAGGCCAACATCGTCTACATCAAGGGTGACCAGTTTACCAACGAGCTGATCGCCGCCATCGGAAGCGGTAAGAATATCGAGTTTCGTTCCAAGTATCGGGAAGCGGATCTGTTCCTTATTGACGATATTCAGTTTATTGCCGGTAAGGATTCCACGCAGGAGGAATTTTTCCATACCTTCAATGCCCTTTACGAAGAGCATAAGCAGATCGTTATGACCTCCGACCGAAAGCCCAGCGATATGAATACATTGGAAGACCGTCTGCGCACCCGCTTTGAGTGGGGACTGCTTGCCAGCATTGAAGCGCCGGACTACGAGACCCGTATGGCCATCATCAAGCGCAAGGCCGCATCCTTAGGTCTGATCTTAGGAGACGATGTGTGCGACTATATCGCCATCAACGTGACCAATAACGTCCGTCAGCTGGAGGGCACGGTGAAAAAGATCAAGGCTTATCACGACCTGGATAATATGCCTTTGGATCTGCCCAACGTGGCCCGCGCCATTGACGATATGTTTAAAAGCGAAGGAAACGCCCTGCCCACACCCGGTCTGATCATCAACCAGGTATGTAAATTCTACTCGGTGGATGAATCGGTGCTGCGTGGCACCCTGAAAAACAAGGGCACTGCCGAGGCGCGGCAGGTGGCAATGTATCTGATCCGAAAGCTCACAAACCTGTCCACCCCGGATATCGGCAAGGAGCTTTCCAAGGACCATTCCACAGTGCTTTATTCCATCAATAAAGTGGAAAAGGCACTGAAAGCCGGGGACGATGCCCTGCAAAACCACATTCGGGACATCACCGCAAACATCAATTCCTGCCTGTAGCTCGGTTTTCCACAGGTTGTGAAATTGTGGAAAGAATTTTTGTGGAAAATGCGGGGTAAAAATCAGCCCCAAAAATCCTGTTGAAATCCTGTCGAATTGTGCACACCCCCCTGTGGAGAAAAAAACCGCTTATTTTCGGGGCGAAATGCACTTTTCCACATAAGTTTTCACTACTACGACGATTACTACAAAAATTCTCTATGTATATATATATTATTATTATCTTTACAGAAAAGAGGTTTCAGCTATGCGATTTACCTGTGAAAAAAGTATGCTCGTTACAGGTCTGAGTGTTACAGGCCGTACCGTTGCTCAAAAAAGTACACTTTCTGTGATCGAGGGTATTTACTGCCGTGCAGGTCACGATCTGTCCTTGACCGGCTACAATATGGAAACAGCCATTACCTATTCTATTGACGCGGAAATTACAGAGGTGGGTGAATGTGTATTTCCTGCCCGTCTGTTTGGTGACATTATCCGCCGTCTGCCGGAAGGTCCTGTTACCGTGACTGTGGATTCAAATTATAAGGTCTCTATCCGCGCAGGCTACGCATCCTTCAACATCTCCGCCGAATCTGCCGAGGATTACCCGGAGCTGCCGGATGTAGACAGTGGCCGTGCCATCCATATTCCTCAAAGTGCCCTCAAGGAGCTGATCTCCGGCACGATCTTTGCCGTCAGTGAAAATACAGGCCGTCCCATTCACACCGGCGTGAAGTTTGAAATTGACGATACCTCTGTTTCCGCCATCGCTGTGGACGGCTTCCGTCTTGCCCGCCGCACCTATCACCCGGAAAATCCCTTGAACCGCAACCTTTCCTACGTTGTGCCTGCACAGGGCTTAAAGGAAGTGGAGAAGATCTTAGGGGAGGACGAGGATGTAGCTTTCACCTTGGGCAACAAGCACATTTTGTATCAGATCGGCTGTGCAACGGTGATCTGCCGTCTGCTGGAGGGTGAATTTTTGGATTGGCGCCGTGTGGTCCCCACCGGCTGTCCCATTAAGCTGACTGCCCACGTGTCTGATCTTGCATCCTCTATTGAGCGTGTAGGTCTGATCGTCTCTGAAAAATACAAGAGCCCTGTGCGCTGTGTATTCGGCAATCAGGAGCTGCAGCTGCGCACCAATAACACCATCGGTGTGGCAGAGGATAAGTGCACCATTGCCGGGGACGGCAAGGATCTGGAGATCGGCTTCAATGTGCGCTACCTCTCCGATGCCCTGCGAGCGATTCCCGATGAGGAAGTGGTGATGGAGCTGACCAACGGTTTAAGCCCCATTGTGTTCACCCCTGTAGAGAGCAAGCACGATTTTTCCTATATGGTATTGCCTGTAAGAATTAAGAGCTGAGGTAGAGTATGGAGATCCAAGTTCCCATCCAAACAGAATATATAAAGCTGGAATCGGCGCTGAAGCTGGGAAATGCCGTCAGTACCGGAGGCGAAGCCAAGATCTGTATTCAAGAGGGTCGTGTGAAGGTAAACGGGGAAATATGCCAAATGCGGGGCAAAAAGCTTTATCCCGGGGATACCTTCAGCTTTATGGGCGCAATTTACCGCATCTCAGCCTTATAAGATTATGCATCTGAATCAGATTTATTTGCGGGATTTCCGCAATTATAAGGAACTAAGCCTAAGCTTTGCGCCGGGGGTCAATTTGCTCATTGGCGACAATGCCCAGGGAAAAACAAACCTTTTGGAGGCCATCGGCTATTTGGGAAGCGGAAAGAGCTTTCGCACCCAAAAGGGCAGTGAGCTGGTGGCTTTAGGGGCAGAATTTTGCCAGATCGAAGGGGAGGTTTATGCCCAGGAACGGGCGCAGTCCATCAAATGGACCGTGTTTTCCGGTCACAATCCCCGCAGGCTGTACCGCAACGGCGTAAAGAAAAGATCCGCCGGGGATATTCGGGGCGTTTTGCAGACCGTGCTGTTCTGCCCGGAAGACCTGACGGTCTTAAAAGGCGGCGGCAGTGGCCGCAGAAAGCTTGCCGATCAGTCCCTTTGCCAGCTTCGCCCCAATTACGAGGCGGCGCTGACAGAGTATAACCGCATTTTGGAGCAAAAATCCAAAATTTTAAAGGACCGCTACGAAAACCCGGCACTACTGGATATTCTGCCGGAATATAATCAGCGGCTTTGTCAGGTAGGCGCACTGATCATCTCCTACAGGGCACGGTTTTTTGAGGCGTTGGGGAAGGCGGCGGCAGAGTATCACCAAAGCTTTACAAACGGCAAAGAGCAGTTTGCGCTGCACTATAAAACCGTCTCCACTGTGGAAGACCCCTTTGCGCCTGTCAGTGTGCTGACTCAGGATCTAAATGATCATTTAAAGAGCCATTATCGGGCAGAGCTGGAATCCGGGCTGTGCCTGACCGGTCCTCACAAGGATGATTTTGATATAGAACTGAACGGACTGAGTGTCAAATCCTTCGGTTCACAGGGGCAGACCCGTACCGCCACCATCTCCATAAAGCTGGCTCAGAGAATTTTAATGGGCAGGGAAACCGGAGAGCTTCCCGTGCTTTTGCTGGACGATGTACTGTCGGAACTGGATGCTTCCCGTCAGGATTTTATACTGCATCAGATCAAGGAAGGACAGGTGTTTATCACCTGCTGTGAGCCGGGAAAATTTACAAGCTTGGGAAAAACAATCACCATCAGCGGTGGTCAAATTATAGAATAACAGCCTGAGCCGATCAGATGCCCATCTGGGCTGATTCGGGGGATATTACTCAGGCGAATTTGGGAGGACGAACAATGTCTGACGAAACGAAAGTAACATCACAATACGGTGCAGAGCAAATTCAGGTATTGGAAGGCCTGGAGGCTGTACGGAAAAGACCGGGTATGTATATCGGCTCTACCTCCACCTCCGGCTTGCATCACCTGGTATACGAGATCGTGGATAACTCCATTGACGAGGCCCTTGCAGGCTACTGTAAGCACATCACCGTAACCATCAATAAAGGCAATTCCATCACCGTTACCGATGACGGACGGGGTATCCCCGTGGATATTCAGGCCCAGACCGGGAAACCGGCATTGGAAGTAGTCTTTACTGTGCTCCACGCCGGCGGTAAGTTTGGCGGTGGCGGCTATAAGGTTTCCGGCGGTCTGCACGGCGTGGGTGCTTCTGTTGTAAATGCCCTTTCTGAGTGGCTGATCGCCCGTGTGCATAAAAACGGCAATATTTACGAGATGCGCTTCTCCCGTGGCGGCATTACCCAGGAGATGAGAATCGTAGGCAAAACCGATAAGACCGGCACAGAGGTGACCTTCCAGCCGGACCCGGAGATGTTTGACGATGTGATCTACAGCTATGAGGTGCTCCATGAGCGTATGCGTGAGGAGGCCTTTTTGAACGCCGGCCTTTCCATCACCATCACCGACGACCGAGAGGACGAGGTGCGCAGTGAGACCATGTGCTACGAGGGCGGTATTCGGGAATTTGCCAGCTGGTCCAACCGCAATAAGACCGTCATTCACGATGACGTTGTGTATATGCAGGGCAGTAAGGGAGACGCTTCCGCTGAGATCGCCATTCAGTATAACGATGGCTATAACGAGTTTATGCTCTCTTTTGCCAATGACGTGCGCACACCGGAAGGCGGTATGCACGAAACAGGCTTTAAGACCGCACTGACCAGAGTGCTCAATAACTACGGTGTGAAAACCGGCATCATCAAGGGGGACGACAAGGTCTCCGGTGAAGACTGCCGTGAGGGCATCACCGCCATCATCTCCGTGAAGCTGACCGATGCCCAGTTTGAAGGGCAGACCAAGGCAAAATTGGGTAACGCCTATATCCGTACCCTGGTGGATCAGGTGGTCAACGACCAGCTTGCCACTTATTTTGAAGAGCATCCTGCCACTGCCAAGGTGATCCTGGAAAAGGCAATGATGGCAAACCGGGCAAGAGAAGCTGCCCGTAAGGCAAGGGAAAATGCCCGCCGCAAGACCGGTCTGGAATCCGGCGGTATGCCTGAAAAGCTGAAGGACTGCAACGAGAAAGACCCCTCCCTGTGCGAAATTTACATCGTCGAGGGTGACTCCGCTGCAGGCTCTGCCATCGGCGGCAGAGACTCCCGTTTCCAGGCAATTTTGGCCATGTGGGGTAAGATGCTCAACGTGGAAAAGGCCAGAGCCGACAAGGTCTACGGAAACGATAAGCTAAATCCCCTGATCCTGGCACTGGGCGGCGGCATCGGTGAAGACTTCGATCTTGAGAAGCTGCGCTATCACAAGATCATCATTATGTCCGATGCGGACGTGGACGGTGCTCATATCCGTACACTGCTTCTGACCTTCTTCTTCCGCTATATGCGGCCGCTGATCGAAAACGGCTTTGTATATTCCGCTGTGCCTCCTCTTTATAAGCTGAAACGGGGCAAAACAGAACGGGTGGCCTATTCCGATGAGGAACGGGATCGCATTTCTGCCGAGCTGCGTGGGGAATCCAACGCCAAGGTGGAGATTCAGCGGTATAAGGGTCTTGGTGAGATGAACAAGGAAGAGCTGTGGGAGACCACCATGGATCCGGAACGCCGCACCCTGCGCAGGATCACCTTAGAGGATGCTGCCCGTGCCGACGAGGTCTTTACCATCCTGATGGGCGAGCAGGTGGAGCCTCGCAAGGAATGGATCGAGCGTAACGCCAAATACGCCATTAATATTGATATTTAATGCAATTAAATATCAATATTAAATGCATAATGCAAAATGCATAATGCAGAATTTTATGGAAAACGGTAAATTCATCACCGTAGGGGCGGATATCATCCGCCCGCAACGGCTTGTCCTTCCAATAATAATAAATAATTATGCATTATGCATTAAGCATTATGCATTTATAAACTAAAGGAGTTTTTTATGGCTTCTCATAACAGAAATTATAAGCCTGAGGATATTATGTTTCCGGAGCAGGCGATCACCAATTCCAATTTGGTGGAGGAAATGGAGAAATCCTACATTGAATACGCTATGAGCGTCATTGTGGGCAGAGCACTGCCGGATGTGCGTGACGGTCTGAAGCCGGTGCACCGCCGTATTCTGTATACCATGTATGAAAGCGGTCTGACCCACGATAAAAAGTATAAAAAGTCTGTTACCAGTGTTGGTGACGTATTGGGTCGTTACCATCCCCATGGCGACAGCTCTGTCTACGATGCCATGGTGCGTTTGGCGCAGGATTTTTCTATGCGCTACACCTTGGTAGACGGTCAGGGTAACTTCGGTGACATCGACGGCAACCCTGCCGCCGCATACCGTTATACCGAGGCCCGTTTGGACAAGCTGTCCGACGAGATGCTTCGGGACATTGAAAAGGACACGGTCAACTGGGATCCCAACTTCGATGAGACCCGAAAAGAGCCCCGGGTCCTGCCCAGCCGTTTCCCCAATTTGCTGGTCAACGGCTCCAACGGTATTGCCGTTGGTATGGCGACCAACATCCCGCCCCACAACCTAACCGAGGTCATTAACGCCTGTGTGGCTGTAATGGACGACCCGGAGGTCACGGCGGTGGATCTGATGGAGCACATCACCGGTCCGGACTTTCCCACCGGCGGCATCATTATGGGCCGCAGTGGAATCCGCGCCGCCTATGCCACCGGCAGAGGCAAGGTGGTGGTTCGTTCCCGGACGAATTTTGAGCAGTTTGCCGGCGACCGCACCCGGATCATCGTAGACCAGCTGCCTTATCAGGTGAATAAATCCCTGCTGCTGAAATCCATTGCCGATCAGGTCAAGGATAAGCGCATTGAGGGCATTTCCGACCTGCGTGACGAGTCCGACCGTAACGGTATGCGCATTGTGATTGAGCTGAAAAGGGATGCAAATCCCCAGGTGGTGCTAAATACCCTGTTTAAGCAGACTGCATTGCAAAGTAGCTTCGGCATTATTATGCTGGCGCTGGTGGACGATCAGAAGCAGCCGAAGATCCTGTCTCTGCGGCAGATCATTGATGAATACCTGACCTTCCAAATGGAAGTGCTGACCCGCCGCACCAAGTATGACCTAAAAAAGGCACAGGAACGTGCCCACCTGTTGGAGGGTCTGCTGATCGCCCAGGATAACATCGACGAGGTCATTCGCATCATTCGCTCCGCCTACGACGATGCCAAGGAAAAGCTGTGTGAGCGCTTCGGCCTGGACGATGTGCAGGCACAGGCCATTTTGGATATGCGCCTGAAGGCTCTGCAGGGATTGGATCGGGAGAAGCTGCAGGCTGAATTTAACGACCTGCAGGAGAAGATCCGCTACTATAACGAGCTGCTTAGTGACCCTGTGAAGCTGCAGGCAGTCCTGCGGGAGGAGCTGATCGCCATTCGGGACAAGTTTGGCGACGAGCGCAAGACGGAAATTCAGGATATCGAGGACGAGATCGACATTGAGGACCTGATCGAGGAGGAGCAGTGTGTCATTACCATCTCCAATCAGGGCTACGTCAAGAGAATGCCGGTGGATACTTATCGCACCCAGAGCCGTGGCGGCAGAGGTGTGAATGCCCAAAACCTGAAGGATGAGGACTTTGTAAAGAGTCTGAACGCCGCCTCCACCCACGACCATATTCTGTTCTTTACCGATATGGGCAAGGTGCACCACCGCAAGGGCTATCAGATCCCCGAGGCAGGCCGCACCGCACGGGGTACGGCAATGGTGAACATTCTGCCGCTGGATGCAGGGGAAAATGTCACTGCTATGGTGGTGACCCGTGAATTTATCGAGGATGAATATCTGATGATGGTCACCCGTAAGGGCACGGTGAAGCGGATCCCCCTGATTGCCCTGAATACCCGCCGCAAGACCGGTATCCGCGCCATCACTTTGGATGAAGGCGACCAGCTGATCAACGTGATGCGCACAAACGGTGACGATAATATTATTTTGGCAACTGCCAACGGTATGGCCATCTGCTTTAACGAAAACGATGTCCGTCCTATGGGCAGAGATGCCACCGGCGTACGGGGTATTACCCTGACCGGCGGTGACTGGGTCATCGGTGCGGAAAAGGCCGAGGACCAGACCACACTGCTCACCGTTACCGAAAAGGGCTATGGCAAGCGCACAGAGCTTAGTGAATACCTGCGTACCGGACCGAATGGAGAGAAGGTCGCCCAGAGCCGTGGCGGTAAGGGCCTGAAAAACTACAACATCACCGAAAAGACCGGCATCGTAGCCGGCTGTCGTGTGGTGAAGGATACCGACGACGTGATGCTGATCGAAAACGGCGGTGTCATCATCCGTGTGCCTGCAAACAGCATCAATGTGTATAAGCGGGATGTGCAGGGCGTTATTGTGATGCGGGTCGAGGAAGGCAACAAGCTGGTAAGCGTGGAGCGCGTGGAACGCGAGGAAACAGAGGAAACAGAAAATTGAAAACAGTAACACTGTATACAGACGGTGCCTGTTCCGGCAACCCCGGCCCCGGTGGCTGGGGTGCCATTTTAGAGTTTAAGGGCACAGAAAAAGAGCTTTCCGGCGGCGAAAGCTCCACTACCAACAACCGTATGGAGCTGACTGCGGTGATCCAGGGGCTGAAGGCACTGAAGGAAAGCTGTATTGTGGAGCTTTATTCCGACTCCAAGTATGTGATCGACGCACTACAGAAGGGGTGGGCACGTTCCTGGCGGGAAAAGGGCTGGAAAAAGGCAGATAAAAAGCCGGCGCTGAACCCGGATCTGTGGGAAGAATTGCTGATGCTCACCGAAAAACACCAAATGCGCTACCACTGGGTAAAGGGTCACGCCGACAATCCAAAAAATAACCGCTGTGACCAAATGGCCGTGGCGGAAAGTCAGAAAAGAATACTGTAGACGGAAAAACGGAGGCAAAAATGTATTTAAATATCGGCAGTGATATGGCGGTAAGAGAAAAATCCATCATCGGCATCTTTGATCTGGATAATACATCTGTCTCCAAGCGCACCCGCAATTTTTTGACCCGGGCAGAGCAGGAGGGACGGGTGATCCCCTGTGACGATCTGCCCAAATCCTACGTGCTGGCAACGGAATACGGAATTGATAAAATATACCTGACCGGCCTTTCCTCCGCCACATTAGAAAAACGAATGAAATAAAAAAGTCGTAGGTGTACCTACGACTTTTTTAAAGTGAAGAGTGAAGAGAGAAAAGTGAAAAGTTATGGTGTCGGCGAAGCCGACGGATTAAAATAAATCGGGCGGATGATATCCGCCCCTACGGTCAATATATCACGTTTTTATATTCAATCGTAGGGGGCGGCGCCTCGACGCCCCGCAAAAACCGTCAATTGTCAATTGTCAATTAAAAACCGTTCGTCCGAAGGAATTGTCATTGCGAGGGAGCGAATAGCGACCGTGGCAATCCGTACTCCTTGCCGCCATAGGCGGCGCGGTGCTTTGCACCGCAAGAAAACGGATTCCCACGGCTGCTGCGCAGCCTCGGAATGACAACGGGCGGCATTTTGCCGCCCGTAATTATTTCAATCTATCGGCAACGCGGTGCGGGTTCAGCACATCGGTAAGTTGAAAAGCTCAGCACATAGGTAAGTCGAGGTTCAGCACATCGGTAAGTCCTCTGGTATAATGGACGCGAAAGAGGTGGTCATTATGCCATGGAAGGAAACCAATAAAATGGAA
>JAGASJ010000051.1 GCA_017621795.1 Oscillospiraceae bacterium
ATTCCCCGCCAATCACCCAGCGGTTGGCGTTCTTGGTGTAAACGCTGTACGCCGCCCCGATGTGGTAGGCAAAATCCGTGTCGGAGTTCCAATGCACCCCGTCCGCCATGCCCGCCGTGACTTGCAAGCCTTTCATGCCCGGCAGGTATCTTTGCGCATGTGCCTGAAACGAGGTCAGGCACAGCGCAAAGAGCATCATTATAAAGATGTGTCTTTTCATTCCCTATTTGATTTTGAGTTCGTCAATCACTTCTGCGTTCACGATGTCGGCGTTCTCCACCCGTATAGTCTGATGCCGCCCGCCGTTCTTCTCGTAAAGTTCCACCAACAGCAGCTTGTCGTCAGGAATGGTGAACTTCGGCAGGGCGTACACCGTGCGCACGGTACTTTTTCCTGCAATCTCTACCACTTCGTTGTAGCTGCGTACCGCATCCAGTACCGTTTCCTGAATAGCCGTGCGCTTGGGTACTTTCTTATCGACAATCTTAAACTTGATGAAGTCGGTATCGAAAGGTACGTTGGAACTGTTCTTTGTCTGCGTATGCACGTACAGCATCCCGTTATAGGTGTAAATCCCCTTGATTAAGAACTGTATGCCGAAACGCTTGCTACCCAAGTGGCGCACTTTCCGGTCATTGTTCTTGTAGATGCTCTGCATTATCAGCTTCACCAGCAGCGGACTTTCATTACCTAATTCCCGGAAATAGATGTTCATGCGGGTATGCGAAAAGTCGCTGGTATCCTCGTTCTCCAAGAAGTCTTTCATTTCGATGTTGAGCATTTCCGGTTCACGGGCGTACTTGGCGTTGAACGAAAAGAAACTCCCGTCCTCGCAAATGACGGAGAAGTTCGTTTCGCCCGGAAAGCCCTCTGTCGTGGCTTTTACCCGGATAACGTTCTCCGCACCGTCCGCCTTGCCCGCTATGATGTGGTTGCTTCCCAAATCGACATAGCGGACGGCGGCGGGGAAGATGATATGCACCGTCTTGGCAAAGGTCACTTCCACGCCGTAGGGCGTTACCATTTGGCGGTACGGGAGTTTCCGGGTAATCCCCCGGTACAAGTCGTTTCCAGTCGCATACTTCACAGTATCATTGGTTTGTGCGTTTGCCGCACACACGCCCAACAAGAGGGCGAAATATACAAAAATCTGTTTCATCGTTAATTGAAATTTTAGTGGTTGATAAAATGGTTATTGTTGTTTGGCGTAAAGCATGACTTTATAGCCTGCTTTCAGCTTCACTTTCACGGTTCGGAACTTCTTGGCGAGGTAGCCGGACGTTCCTTGCAGCAAGCCCCTTGTCACGTCCATAGCCACCTGCTGCCCGGCACTCCGTGAAAAGGAAATGCTTGTACCCAGCCCGCTTCCGATATTCGCCATTGCCTCGTTGAACGCTTCCTGCTCCATTGAGGACGGGACGGAAAGCCCTTTTTGCCCGTCCGTATCGAACACGGCGAGTTCAACCGGAATAATGTTGCCCGCATACTCAATCGAGGACACCAGTATGTCGAGCCGTTCGCCCTGCACCTTTGCCGTTCCCGCCACAAGGGTGTTCTTCGGCACGACTATGTTTCCCGCCTGCATGGGTTCGAGCAGCCGTAGTTTCACCGCCTGCCCGTCCGTCAGGGTTTGGTCTTGGTGGATGCAGGCGGCTATCGTGTTCCTGCCCATAGCGTAGCCCGTGCCTACCGCCGTGTTGAAGCCGTAGTTTCGTGGCTGGCTGTAAGCCCGGATGAAGTCGGCATCGCTCATGGGCTGCTGCAATCCCGATACGGTCGTTTCCCGGATTGCCTGCACCGGGATAGCCGGAGTGCCGATACCGCCGCCGTTCTGCCCGGCTGTCGGTATTTGGGCAATCTGCCCCCTTTGTTCGTCCTGCCCGTTCATGTACTTTGCCGCCAGTTCGTAGGATTTTTCCAAGAGTGCCATTTGGTCGTCAGCCGTAGGCGTGGCGTTCTGCTGCTGTTGCAGTCTGTCGGTCAGTTCCGCCACCTGCCGCTTCAAGTCCTCTTTTTCCTCGTCCACCGCCGGAGTTTCGTAGAATGTGCTTAACTGGCGGTTGATGTCCCGATAGGCGTTTGCCGAAGAAGCACCGCCGCCCCGCCGGGGTTGCGCATCTTCTTCCGGCATCAGGTCGATTTCCGCTTGCGGTTCTTCCGTTTCATCGTCCCCCGTGAAACCGAAGTCCTGCAAGGATTGTATCTTGTCCTGCTGTTTGCGGTTCAGCATTGCTTGTTCGTATGCCTTTTGCTTGTCGGCTATAATCCCGTCCTCTGCGGGCAGGGGTATGTCGGCATTGAAGCCGCCCACGCTCTCCACATTCACGTCCTCTTTGCCGGAGGGGGCGAATATCAGGTACATGCACCCGGCAAAGGCAAGGAACATCAGCGGGAAGACTATCATTTTCCTGCGCTGCTGCACCTGCTGCGGGGTAAGTTCCCGTTTGGGTTTATCTTCCTTTTTCGGCTTCCCGTCCGCCTGTGGTACGGTCGTGCCGTTCTCATTCTTCTGTATTTCTTCCATATTCCGGTCTGTTTAAGGGGTTGATACTTTTGGTTGTGTCATTGCCATGTAACGGCAGTTGCCTGATGTGTTCTATTTGCAGCCTTTGCCCGTCCCGTTTCCCGATGTTGTAGATTGATGAAACGGTGATGTAGATAGACAAGCCGCCGAAAAAGAGGAACATCACGAGGATAACCGCCAGCCTTTTGCCCGGCGTAATCCGTCCGCACATTCGGCGCAGGCAGTCGTCCGCCCAGTCCTGCACCTTTTCGATATAATTTCGTTTCCTTTCCATAAGGCTACCTCTTAACGGTTTGCAAATCCTTATTCTCGGTAATGGTGAACGCTTCGATGATGAAGCCGTGCGGGTTGTTGTCGCTCCGTGTGGCGTTGAGCAGGCGGCACGAAGTCACAAGGCTTCGCACCGTCAGGCTGCTTTCCCGGACAATCAACTGTCGGGCGTAGGTGTTCACCTTGTAGGGGTACTGGTCGAAGTCGCATTTCACGCTGTCAATCTCCACCGTCTGCGTGACGTTTCCGGAAATCACCCGGTTGTAGTAGCCCTTTTCCGCCAAGTCCTTGTAATAGTTGAAAGCGGTCTTGTCGGCGAGGAA